>JAAZBW010000335.1 GCA_012513625.1 Actinomycetales bacterium
CCTCGAGGAGGCGCTGGGCGGCGGCGTACACCTCGTCGGTGCGGGCTACCACGCTCGGCCAGTCATACGGCGGGGGTACCGCGCGGTTATGGGCGCGGATCCGGTCGAGTTCGCTCTGGTCCCGCACGAGGCGCACAAGGGCGGCGGTGAGGCCGTCGTCGTCGTCGGCGGTGAGGCCGCTCCGGCCGTCCACGATCCGCTCGGCCGCCCCGGACTGCTCCCGAACCACGATCGCGAGGCCGGCCGCCTGCGCCTCGAGCACGGCGATCGAGAAGGCCTCCAGCACCACGGGGCTGAGGTAGATGTCCGCCCGGGCGTACAGCGCGCGGAGCTGTTCGGGGGACTGGCGGCCGGGGAACTCCACCCAGCCGGCCATGCCCTGGTCCTCCACCCAGCGGCGGGCGGGCTCGAGCCCGGGGCCGTCGCCGGCGATGGTGGCCCTCATGCCGTGGCCCTCCCCAAGTTCCTCGGCGGCGTCCCGCAGCACCCGCAGCATCGCGGGCACGCGCTTGCGGCGGGCGAACCGGGTGGCGGTGACCACGTGGACGCCCTCATGCTCCACCGGGTCCACCCGCCAGGGCCCCAGCTCCAGGCCGTTGCCGATCACCATGACCGGCCGCCCGAACGCGGTCGAGACGGGCAGCGCTGCGAGCCGGGAGACGGCCGCCAGTTGCACGCCCTTCGGGGGGAACGGGGAGAGGCGGCCCACGAGCCCGTAGGCGCGGCCCGAGCCGAGCGTCCACACGGAGTGGACCTGCAGGACGCGCACCCGGTCGGCGGCCTGGCCGAGCGAGGCCTCGACGGACGGGGTCGCGATCCCCATGTGGAAGTGGACCACCTCCGGATCGAACTGCTTCACGAGCGCCGCGAGGTGCCGGGGGGCGAGGGGGTGGACGGGAGCGTCGAGGGGCATGCGGGTGGCCACGCGGTGGACCCGCACCGCCGGAGACGAGGAGGGGCTCGGGGCGTCCGTGATCGTGAGGCCGCCCGCACCGTCGGAAACCAGCCACTCGACGGAACGGCCGCCTTCCCGCGAGGCGGGCAACGTGGTGGTGAGGATGGCCACCTCGTCTCCCCGCGCCGCCTGCGCGAGCGCGAGCCCCGCCACCTGTACCTCGATGCCGCCGAGGCGGGGCAGGAAGGCGTCCGTCATGTGGAGCACGCGCATAGTCCCATCGTTGCACGTGGAGGCGCCCGGGGGAGGGTGGCCGGGGAGCCGGCGCGGGGATCCGCCTATGCTGGCGGGCATGGACTTCCTCATCCCCCTCCTCGTGTTCCTGCACCTCCTGTGCTGGGCGCTCCTGCTCGGGCTCTCGATCGGCTACATCCGCAAGCGGGAGGTCCCGAAGGGCGTGATGCACTCCGCGATCGGTGCGCTCGTGACGGGCCTGCTGATCGTGGGCGCGATCGAGATGGGCACGGACCGAGATATTGACCACCTGAAGATCGGCCTCAAGCTCGCCGTGGCGGCCGTGGTCACGGTGCTGGCGGTGCTCGCCGAGCGGAAGCGGGACGGCCACAAGTGGCTCGGCCCGATCGCCGGGCTCACCGTGGTGAACGTGGCGCTCGCCGTCTTCATGTGAGGCCCGTCCGGTCGACGACGACGGTGCCGCCCCGGGTGGCCGGTCCTGTGAATACGGCGGCGCACCCCTCGTGAGAGGCGGGCCACTGTGGGCGCGCTGGGACCCTGTCGGCCCCCTCGCCTAGGCTGTCTCCCAGCATGAGCCTCTTCGACAATCTCCCCGGTTTCGGTGTGCCCACCCCCACGCGGGAGGCGGCGCTTCCCCGCATCGTCCAGACAGACGCCGCGCCCTCCCA
>JAAZBW010000336.1 GCA_012513625.1 Actinomycetales bacterium
CGTGCTCGACCTCCTGATGCGGGAGCTCGGCGTGACCGAGGCAGACGTGTACCGGCTCCCCGCCCCTCTCGACCTCACCGGCCTCAACGACATCCATGACGTGGACCGGCCAGACCTCAAGTACCCGAAGTTCGTGGCCGTCACTCCGAAGCGGCTCGCCCGCGTGGAGTCCGCCACCCCCTCAGACTTCTTCGAGGCGATCGCCCACGAGGACATCCTCGTGCACCACCCGTACGACTCGTTCTCCACCTCGGTGCAGGAGTTCATCCGGCAGGCGGCGCGCGATCCGCAGGTGCTCGCCATCAAGCAGACGCTCTACCGTACGAGCGGCGACTCTCCGATCATCTCTTCCCCCATCGAGGCGGCCTCCCTCGGCAAGCAGGTGCTCGCGATTGTGGAGATCAAGGCTCGGTTCGATGAGGAGAACAACATCTCCTGGGCGCGAAAGCTGGAGCAGGCGGGTGTCCACGTGGTCTACGGACTCGTGGGATTGAAGACGCACTGCAAGCTCGTACTCGTGGTGCGCGAGGAGGCCGGCGGGCTCGTGCGCTACTGCCACGTGGGAACCGGCAACTACAACCCGAAGACCGCGCGCGGCTACGAGGACCTCGGGCTGCTCACCTCCGACCGCAACGTGGGCCAGGACCTGACCCGCCTCTTCAACCAGCTCTCCGGCTATGCGCCGCGCACAAAATTCCACCGGCTCCTCGTGGCCCCGCGCGGCATCCGCACCGGCCTCGTTGAGCGCATCCGCCGCGAAGTGGAGAACCACCGCGCCGGTCAGACGGCGTGGATCCGTATCAAGGTCAACTCCATCGTGGACGAGAAGATCATCGACGCGCTCTACCGGGCATCTCAGGAGGGCGTGCCCGTGGACGTGGTGGTGCGCGGCATCTGCGGCCTACGCGCCGGGATCGAGGGCATGAGCGAGAACATCCGTGTTCGGTCGATCCTCGGCCGCTACCTCGAGCACTCCCGCATCTACGCGTTTGCGAACGGCGGCGATCCGGACGTGCTGATCGGAAGCGCGGACCTCATGCACCGGAACCTCGATCGCCGCGTGGAGGCACTCATCAACATCGTGGACGAGCGGCAGGTGTCCGAGTTGCTGTGGCTGCTCGAGACTTCCGCCGCGGAGACCACCCAGTCCTGGCACCTGCTGCCGGACGGCACCTGGGAACGGGTTCACCAGGATGCGGATGGAAACAAGCTGGTCCACATCCAGGACATCCTGATGGCGCGCGCGCGGAAGCGGGTGGCGGCCGGGTGAGTAGCGAGGTCCGCGCCGCCGGCGCGCTCCTGTGGAGAGAGCGTGGGCGGCGCCTGCAGGTTGCGCTCGTGCACCGGCCCAGTTACAACGACTGGTCCTGGCCGAAGGGCAAGCCCGATCCCGATGAGCCCCTCGCGGTCACCGCCGTGCGGGAGGTGGAGGAGGAGACCGGGATCCGGGTGATCCTCGGCCAGCCACTCGCCTCCGTGCGCTACCGGCTCGCTGGCGGCAAGACCAAGGAGGCCACCTACTGGGCGGCGCGCGCCGGCCACCGCGGGCCCTGGGAGCACACCCGGCCGCCCGTGCGCCGCGCGCCCATGCGTGAGGTGGACGAGGTGCGCTGGGTGGACGCCGCGCAGGCCCTGCGCATGCTCACCTATGATCGCGACCGGGTTCCGCTCCGCCAGCTCATCGACCAGTGGGACGATGCGCGCCTCGACTCGTGGACCGTGGTGGTGGCGCGCCACGGCCGGGCCCGCAAGCGCTCGGCGTGGAAGAAGGGGGACGAGGAGACCCGTCCCCTGACCGGCGTGGGTGAGAGGCAGGCAACTCTGCTCGTGCCGTTCCTCTCCGCGTTCGGCGTGGACCGCGTGGTCTCGAGCCCATGGAAGCGCTGTTACGACACGGTCCTGCCGTATGCCACCGCCGCCGGGGTACCGGTGGAGAACCGGCCGGAACTCACCGAGGCGGCGCACAGGGACAAGCCGAAGGCGGCCCGCTCGATCGTGGATGCGGAGCTCCGCACACCGGGGGAGGGCGTGGTCATCTGCACGCACCGTCCCGTGCTCCCCACCGTGATGGCGCAGCTTGCGGCGTTTTCTCCAGCCCGGCTCGAGGAGAAGGTGCCGGACAGGGACCCGTGGCTCAACACCGGAGAGTTCCTCGTGGCTCACCTGACCCGCCACCAGCGGCGCGGTGTGACCGTGGTGGCCGTGGAACGCCACCGTCCGTACTCCCTCTGACCCCCCCCTTTTTCGCCGAGTGTGTGGCTTGGGTTCCGCCTCACCACCGTCGAGTGTGTGGCTTGGGTTCCGCCACTCGATCGCCGACTGTGTGGCTTGGGTTCCGCCTCACCACCGTCGACGA
>JAAZBW010000337.1 GCA_012513625.1 Actinomycetales bacterium
CCCCGGTGGACCACCATCGCCCTCGAAGACGTGGCTGAGCTGCTCGAATCACTTGGCACAGGCAGAGCGGCAGCCTCGGCACGCACAATCCGTAACGCCGTCAGCCAGCTCGAGTGGAAGGAAGTCGCGGACCCGACCAGCCACTGGGAAGACTGAAAGCGTGACGTCACCTGCACTGCCGCACCCACCCAACCCCATCGCACGGCAACCTCCACGTCCCAAGGCGAGCCACGTCGTCGTCGATAGGGTGGAGAGGAAACCACAGACCAGACGAGACGCCGCCGGACCGATCCCGGCGGACACACGAAGGGGGAACCATGCGCGCACTGATAGTCCCGAACAAGGGAGAGCCGGCCGAGCTTCGCGAGGTGAACGAGGACGAACTCCTCACCGGCGAGGTGGAGCTGGACGTGACGCACTCCAGCCTCAACTACAAGGACGGGCTCGCCGTCACCGGCCGCGGCATCGTCCAGGCGTACCCGCTGGTGGCGGGGATTGACATCGTCGGCACGGTCACGGCCTCCGCGAGCGAGCGCTTCGCGCCCGGCGATGTGGTGGTCCTCAACGGCGACCGTGTGGGGGAGTCGCTCCACGGCGGGTTCGCCACCCGTGCCCGCGTGCGTCCCGACGCGCTGGTGCACGTGCCCGAGAAGCTCGGCGCCGCGCGTGCGGCCGCCATCGGGACGGCAGGCTTCACGGCGATGATCGCGGTGCTCGCGCTCGAGGACCAGGGGGTGACGCCGCAGGACGGCGAGGTGCTCGTGACCGGCGCGGCCGGGGGAGTGGGCTCGATTGCGCTCAGCCTGCTGGCGGGCCGGGGGTTCACGGTGGTGGCCTCCTCGGGCCGCAAGGGCACGCAGGGCGACTACCTCGCCCAGCTCGGCGCCTCCGAGGTGATCGACCGCGCCGAACTCGGTGAGCCCGGCAAGCCGCTCCAGAGCCAGCGCTGGGCAGGCGCCATCGATTCCGTGGGCAGCCACACGCTCGCGAACGTGCTCGCGCAGACGAAGTACGGCGGCGCGGTGGCGGCGTGCGGCATGGTGCAGGGCATCGGCCTGCCGGCGAGCGTGCTGCCGTTCATCCTCCGCTCCGTCACCCTGACCGGCGCGAACTCGGTGGACGCGCCGCTTGAGCTGCGCGAACGCGCGTGGGCCGCGCTCGCGGAGGAGCTGGACCTGGACGTGCTCTACGGGATGTCCGAGACCATCGGGCTGGACGAGGTGCTCCCCACGGCGGAGCGGATCCTGGCGGGAGAGGTGAGGGGGCGGACCGTCGTCGATGTGAATCGGTGACCCGGCCGGGAGGTGCCGGTGACGGCTGGCCGGTGATGGCTGGCGGCTCCCGCGATCTGTGGAAAAGTGGTTGGTAGACCATCCGCAACAAAGGAGCACCATGACCCACCAGGCATCCCCCGATCGCTACGAGTCCATGCGCTACAACCGCACCGGCCGCAGCGGCCTCCACCTCCCCGCGATCTCGCTGGGGCTGTGGCAGAACTTCGGCGAGGAGACCTCGCTCCACACGCAGCGGGACATCGTGCGCCGCGCTTTCGACCTCGGCATCACCCACTTCGACCTCGCCAACAACTACGGGCCCCCGCCCGGGAGCGCGGAGGTCAACTTCGGGCGCATCCTCAAGGAGGA
>JAAZBW010000004.1 GCA_012513625.1 Actinomycetales bacterium
CGGTCTCCGAGGCGGCCGAGGACGTGGTGGAGGTGGTGCGCGCGGGCGCCCGCGGCTACGTGACCAAGACGATCGAACCGGCGGCGCTCGCGGACGCGATCCGCCGGGTGGCGGCAGGGGACGCGGCCTTCTCGCCGAGGCTCGCTGGATTCGTGCTGGACGCGTTCGGGGCGGCCCAGGCTGCGCCCGAGGGCGGCGGTGAGGTGGAGGACGAGCTCGACCGGCTCTCCGAGCGAGAGATCGAGGTGATGCGCCTCATCGCCCGCGGCTACACGTACCGCGAGGTGGCCGGCGAACTGTTCATCTCTGTAAAGACGGTGGAGACCCACATGTCGGCCGTGCTGCGCAAGCTACAGCTCTCCAACCGGCGCGAGCTCGCGAGGTGGGCGGCGGCGCGGCGAATCGTGTGAGGACTGGTGGCCCACCGTGGTCCCGTCGATCATGTGATGGCGCTGTCGTGCTGGTGGGTGCCACAAAATTGTCAAAGTCGAGCTTGGTCGAAAGGGGCCTGTGGCGACCGTCCGGCCGCTAGTGTGCAAGGTAAGCGTGACGAAGCGCTACGAATGGGGAGGCCAGCTTGAGGTACAAGGCTGCAGCATCAGTGCTGCTTGCATCAGCTTTCGCATTAGGTATGACTTCACCAGCCGCTGCGGGTAGTGCATCCGGCGGTTCCTACACCTGTCCTTCATCCACGAAGGTGCAGACGACTTCGAAGAGTGCTGGGTACACATATCACTCGATCACCTACGGTACCTACCGCCTCACCCGGGACTTTGGCGTTGTTGCCTCCAACTCTCCGCATCGAGTGTGGGCTACCGGGAGGCAGGATGTTAGCTCGTGGTACGTCTACGGTGAGGTGTTGGAGCAAGGCAAGGTCGGATGCTACGTCAGTCTTCCGTGAACAGGACTGTGCGACGGCTCTGCAGGCTGGGTTGGGCGGTCGTGATGGTGGCCGCTCTCGGGCTTTCTGCCTGCGGTGGATCGGAGGCGCCACCGAGCGCCGAGACCGAATCGCCGTCGCTTTCCCGGGCCCAAGCCAATGCGCGGAATCTCGCCGAGTATGCGCGGTGCATGCAGGATCGCGGCTGGGACGCGGTCTTTGAAGATGACGGGGTGACCGTTGGGTATCACGTCGATCAGGAAGACGCCTTCCGTGCCGACGAGGCAGAGTGCCATGAGCTGTCCGGCATTGAGGATTTCGGTCCATACACTGTGGCCGAGAGCGACGCGGCCTATGATGCGAGCCTCGAAGTAGCGGAATGCCTGCAGGAGGCAGGATTCCCCGTGGATGATCCGCCGAGCCGGGAATCCTATATCGCCACCATCCTCGATGGTGGAATTCCTTGGAGCCCGTTCGATGCGGTTTTCAATGAAGGAACTGAGGAATTTGCCAAGGCTGAGAAGGCATGTCCGCTACCCGAAATGTGATGGCCGAATATATCGTCCGCCGTCGACGGTGGCCGGCAATCGCCGTGACCGCGGTGATCGCCCTCGTGCTCGGTGCGGGCGCAGGGTGGTGGAGTGCCCGGACCCTGCTACAGCCTCCCCCTGATGCTCTGGCCGACCCAGGCTACGTGGTCGCCGAGGCAAGGTGGGGCGAGGTGGGCCAGAATCTCCGGCTGAACACCCGCGCCCGGTGGGACGCGAGTAGCACCGTGACCGCCGCCGTCGAAGGAGTCGTCACGGTCGTGCCACCCGTGTCAGGGCGTGTGGTGCATGCGGGCGACAGGCTGTACGACGTGGGGCTGCGCCCCGTAGTGATCGCCCAGGGCCCGGTGCCTGGATTCCGTGGACTATCGCAGGGAGCAGCGGGCGACGATGTGCGTCAGTTGCAGGAGATGCTCGCCACGCTCGGATACCTGAACGGCGCGGCTGATGGGGTGTTTGGAGATCAGACTCGGGCTGGCGTGATCGCGTGGCAACGCTCTCTTGGCCTCGGGACTCGCGATGGGCTCGGCACCGTTCGGGCGGGCGACATCGTCTACGTTCCAATCCTGCCTTCGCGCATCCACCTCTCCGACGATATAGCGCCCGGGTTCGAGGTGGCGGGCCGCACAGACGTGCTCTCCGTGCTCCGAGAGGCTCCGACCTTCGAGATCACTCTCGGGGAGAACCAGTCCCAGATGGTGGGCCCCGGAATGGACGTGGTGATCGAGCACCCGGACGGGGAGTGGCTGGCAATCATCCAGGAAGTGCGCCCCGCAAGCGAACAGACAGCCGCGGCTGCCGTACTCGCCGGGAAAGACGGAGCCGCGCCGTGCGGGGAGGCGTGTGATGCGATACCGGTGGGCGAAGGCGCCGTGTTCCCCGCACGGATCGACGTGGTGCCGACATTCGAGGGTGTCACGGTTCCCACAGGGGCCCTACACACGGACGCGAGCGGACGAAAGGGTGTGGTACTCGAATCCGGGGAGTTCGTGGAGGTGGAGGTGCTCGTGAGCGCCCACGGAACCTCCGCCGTCGAGGGGA
>JAAZBW010000023.1 GCA_012513625.1 Actinomycetales bacterium
CAGGTGCCGCACGATATCGGCGCCTACCCGGGGATCCTCTCCGAGGTGGCCGTGGCCACCCCACTCATGTCCATCTTCTCCATGGAGACCCTCGAGGGCGCCCCCGCCTCCGAGCTCGCGGAGGGCGACACCCGGCTGTGGGCCCCGCTCGACTCCGGGCTCCGGGCCCTCCGGGACGCACAGGCCGAACCCCTGCGCTCCCTGCTCGGGGATCCGCTGTTCCTCAATTTCACGGGGGAGAGTGACTCGGTGCCGGCCACCCCCGGCAGCGACCTGCGGGATATCCGGGTCACGGTCCACTCCAGCCCCATGCTCGAGGACCACGCCCGACTCGTGGACGGGCGCTGGCCGGAGGCCATGCCGGAACTCGACGGCTACAGGGGGGACGGCATCTGGGACCTCGAGAGCGGTAATGACTGGTTTTCCCTCGAGGAATACGAGTTCCCGCCCGCCGAGTTCGTCATGTCCGCGGAAGCCGCAGAGCGCACGGGCTGGGAGGTGGGTGAGACCCGAGCCTCGGCCAGCTACTTCGGCCACCTCACGCTCGTGGGCACCTTCGAGGCCCTGGACCCCGCCGATGAGCTCTGGTACCGCGCCCCCTACGGTCCGGCCCCCTTCATCACGGACGATCCCAACCTCGGCCTGTCCGCCAACGTGGGCGCCTTCCTGAACCCCGCCTGGTCCGATCTCCTCCCCACGTACGACATTCCGCGGATTGGGTTGGTCCGCACCGCCATGTGGTTCCCGATCTCCGGAACGGCCCCGGGGGCGGGGGAACTCGAGACCGCTCGCGCCCAGGCCGATGCCCTCAACTCGGCGGGCCAACCGATCGGGCTCTCGCCGCGCGGCGGCGACGTGACCGTCCGCTTCGACTCGCCGCTTCCGGACCTGCTCGCCGGTACCCAGGACAGGATCGCCATCTCCGGCACCCTGATCGCGCTCCTCGCGATCGGCCCCGCCGTGGTGGGAGCCGCGGTGCTCGCGCTCGGCACCCGGCTCGTGGTGGACCGCCGCCGCGCTGCCCTCGAGCAGCTCGCCTCCCGCGGTGGCTCCGTGCGCCAGCTCGCCGGATCGGCCGCAGTGGAGGGAGTCTCCATCGCACTACCGGCCGCCCTCCTCGGTGCTGCAGCCGCGTTTGTGCTGGCCCGGGTCCCGTTCGCCCCGATCGACGTGGCCGCCGCCGTGGCCCTCGTGGTCGCCGCCGTCTGGCTCCTGACCGGCACCACCCGCGCCGTGGTGCGCGGCCTCGGCCTGAGAGCACGGCGCGATCTGACCCGCCGTGCAGGCCGAACCCGCCGGATCGTGGAGGCCACAATCGCGGTGCTCTCGCTCGGCATCCTCACGCTCGCCGTCCAGGCTGCGCTCACGTCTCCCGAGGCGGGAGAAGCCGCCACCGCGGCTGCGGCCAGGGCTGGCCGTGGAATGGCGCTCCTGCCGCCGGTGGCCCTCATGGCGATCGCCGTCATCATCGTGGTGCGGCTCTACCCGCACCTGATGCAGTGGGCCGAGGGTCGCGCCCGCGCGCGTCGGGGAGCAGTACCGTTTGTGGCGCTCGCCCGCTCCACCCGAACTCCGGCAGGCGGCCTCGTCCCCGTGGTGGCGCTCGTGGTTGGGGTCTCCGTAGGGCTGTTCTCGGCGATCCTCACCTCCACCGTGGACCGCGGGAGCCGCGCCGCGCAGTGGGCCGCCGTGGGCGCGGACCTGCGGCTCGACGGCCCCGTGTTCACAGAAGAGGTCCTCGCCCAGGTAATGGCGCTCGAGGACGTGCGGGAGGCGGCTCGCATCGGTCAGTCTTCCTCCACCGAGCTCACGGTGGGGGGCGCGCGCCGCGCCGTACCCGTGGTCTACGTGGACGCCGCGGCCCTGCGTGAGGTCCAGCGGGACCTGGTGGACCTCGAATCCGTCCCCGCAGCCATCGAGGGGGCGGGGACCGGAGTGGGAGATGCGATCTCCGCGGTGGCCTCCACCAGCCTCAACGTGGGGGTGGGTGACACCTCGCTCGCGCTCAACGGGACGCCGGTGGAGGTGGTGGCCGCCATGGACCGGATTCCGGGTCTCGGCCTCGGATCGGGCGCTGTGGTGGTGGACGCGGCCGCCCACCGCGACGGCGTCACGTGGAGCCCCCGCGCGCTCCTTATCGCGCTGGAGCCCAGCGCGGACGCGGATGCCGTGGAGGAGCAGGTCTCCACGTTCGTGCGTTCCGGAGTGTTCACGCAGCGTGAAAGCTATGGCACGGGCTTCGGCGGCTCCCCGCTCGGGGACGCGCTCGTGGCCACGCAGATTGGTGCGGTGGCCGTGGCGGCCGCCTTCGTGGGGCTCGTGTTGGTACTCACCCAGATGCTCGACGCACCCCGCCGGGCCCGCGTGGTGGCCGTGCTCCGCACCGTGGGGCTGCGGCGCCAGCAGGCCTCCCAACTCGCGGCCTGGGAGCTCGCCCCCACCGTGGCGGTCTCACTCGCGGCGGGCGCCATGGTAGGCCTGCTCGTGCCCTGGGTGGTCTCCGCGACCACGGATCTGACGCCTCTCACCGGTGGCGACCGCGTGCCGCCGCTCGCGCTTGACCCTGTGCTCGTGGGTGGCGTGCTGGGCGTGATCGTGGCGGTGGCGACCCTCGCCGTCGGGATCTCTGCGTGGGTGGCCGGGCGGGCGTCAATCGGAACGGAACTGAGGGAGGTAGGCGAATGACGGGGACCGATGTGGAGCCGGTGATCCTGTGCGAGAACCTCGTGCGGATCTACTCCACCGAGGGCATCGAGGTGCAGGCGCTCCAGGGCCTCAACCTGCGGGTGGATCCGGGGGAGGTGGTGGCCATCGTGGGGGCCTCCGGTTCCGGGAAGTCCACGCTGCTCAACATCCTCTCGGGGATTGACAGGCCCACGGGTGGGCGCGCCCTGGTGGACGGGCGGGACCTCACCTACATGAGTGAGAAGGCGCGCGTGCTCTACCAGCGCGAGGTGGTGGGATTCGTGTGGCAGCAGACCGCGCGGAACCTGCTGCCCTACCTCACTGCCGTACAGAACGTGGAGGTGCCCATGATCCTCGCGGGTGGCCCGGACGCCCGCGAGCGCCGGGAGCGCGCGGAGGAGTTGCTGGACGCGCTCGGTATCCCGGACAA
>JAAZBW010000338.1 GCA_012513625.1 Actinomycetales bacterium
CGGTCACCCGGATCACGCAGATCACGCGGGCCACGGCGGGCCAGCCGGCCACGCGGATGGTCACGCCGGTCACGGTGGTCACGCCGGCCACGATCACGAGGACCATGTGGCCGAATATCGGCGGCTGTTCTGGATCATGCTGGTTTTCGCCGTGCCCACGGTTGCCCTCAGCCCCATGTTCGCGGACATCATCGGCTATGACCTGCCCGAGGCCGGGTGGTGGACCTGGGTTTCCCCGGTCCTCGGCACGGTCATCTACGTGTGGGGCGGGCGCCCCTTCCTCATGGGCGCTGTGGACGAGGTCCGGGCGCGCACCCCGGGAATGATGCTCCTCATCGGGATGGCAATCACCGTGGCGTTCGTGGCCTCGTGGGGCGCCAGGCTTGGGCTGCTGTCCCACGAGCTCGAGTTCTGGTGGGAGCTGGCGCTGCTCGTGGTCATCATGCTGCTCGGCCACTGGATCGAGATGCGTTCGCTGGCGCAGACCTCCTCCGCCCTCGACTCCCTGGCCGGCCTCCTTCCCGATGAGGCGGAACGGGTGATCGGCCAGGAGGTGGAGACGGTCAACCCTGCCGATCTGGCCATGGGTGACGTGGTCATCGTGCGCCCCGGCGGGCGCGTGCCCGCCGACGGCGAGGTCGTGGAAGGGACCGCCGCCGTTGACGAGTCCATGATCACCGGGGAGTCCTCGCCCGTGCCCCGTGGCCCCGGCGAACATGTGGTGGCCGGTACCGTGGCCACGGACAACGCGCTGCGGGTGCGTGTCTCCGCGGTGGGGGATGACACCGCCCTGGCCGGTATCCAGCGGCTCGTGGCCGAGGCGCAATCCTCCTCCACCCGCGCGCAGCGACTGGCGGACCGGGCGGCCGGCTGGCTCTTCTGGTTCGCCCTCGGCGCCGGTGTCCTCACCCTGATCGCGTGGATGATCCTCGCAACTCCGGAACAGGCGCTCATCCGGGTGATCACGGTGCTGGTCATCGCCTGCCCGCACGCCCTCGGACTGGCGATCCCGCTGGTGGTCTCCATTTCCACCGAGCGCGCCGCCCGCGGCGGCGTCCTGATCAAGGACCGCATGGCCCTCGAACAGATGCGTACCGTGGACACCGTGCTGTTTGACAAGACCGGCACCCTCACCGCCGGTGCTCCGGTGGTCACCGGGGTCACCAGCGTGGAACCAGACGGTGAGGCGGAGTTGCTCGCCCTGGCCGCGGCGGCCGAGTCCGACTCCGAGCACCCGCTCGCCCACGCCATCCGCGGGGAGGCATCGGGGCGCGGGCTGGACGTCCCCGCGGCGAGCGGATTCTCCGCCTCGACCGCCGTGGGCGTGCGCGCCACGGTGGGCGGGCGCGAGGTGGCCGTGGGCGGCCCGGCCCTGCTTGCGGCGGCCGGCCGCGAGGCGCTCCCGCAGGGCGAGGAGTGGGCGGGCAGCGGCGCCACGGTGCTGCACGTGCTGATCGACGGGGAGGTGGCCGGCGCGCTGGCGCTCGCAGATGAGGTACGGCCTGAGTCCCGCCAGGCGGTGGACGCGCTCCACCACCTCGGCGTGCGCGTGGTGATGATCACCGGCGATGCCCAGCCGGTCGCCCAGGCCGTGGCCGAGGAACTCGGCATCGACCAGGTCTTCGCCCAGGTGCGCCCCGAGCACAAGAGCCAGAAGGTGGTCGACCTCCAGGAGGAGGGCCGGGTGGTGGCGATGGTGGGCGACGGCGTCAACGACGCTCCCGCCCTGGCCCAGGCCGATGTGGGAATCGCGATCGGCGCCGGAACCGACGTCGCCATCGCCTCCGCCGGCGTGGTGCTGGCCTCCGATGACCCACGCTCGGTGCTCTCGGTCATCCAGCTCTCCCGCGCCTCCTACCGCAAGATGCGGCAGAACCTGTGGTGGGCCGCCGGCTACAACATCGT
Organism: Actinomycetales bacterium; assembly: GCA_012513625.1. Taxonomy (GTDB): domain Bacteria; phylum Actinomycetota; class Actinomycetes; order Actinomycetales; family Actinomycetaceae; genus JAAZBW01. The sequence continues at coordinate 1,906 of JAAZBW010000338.1, forward strand.
GGCCGTGCCGCTGGCCGCCGGCGTGCTCGCCCCCCTTGGCTTCGTGATGCCGATGGCGGTCGGCGCGCTGCTGATGTCCCTGTCCACCGTGGTGGTGGCCGTCAACGCCCAGACGCTGCGACGACTGGACCTCCGCCCCCAGGCCTGGGTCCCTACCCCTCCGGGAAGGTGAGGTCCACGGCCACCGAGCCCACGGCGTCGGGAGCCTCGGAGGTTCCGCCCGCCCCGGCGGTGGACCAGCCCACGAGCGTGCCCTCCACCGTGAGCCGGCCCTGCCGGGTGGACTCGGGCACCGATACGATCGCGGTCACCCGCCGGACGCGGGGGTCCTCCCCACCGGGTGCATCGATGAGCCGGACCATGCGCCCGGAGTCCTCGAGGTTGGCGGAGAGCCGGACCTCTCCGGGGCTCGTGGAGGGGTTCTCCGAATCGCGCAGGTCGAAGGTGAGGGTGAGGCCCACCACCAGCCACCTCTCGCCCTCGGGAGGCAGGCCGAACTGCGGCAGGAAGCGCGCGAGGACCGCCTCTGCGTCCCCTCCCGGATTCTGGAACGGCCGTCCGGTGGCGGCCGCGCCCACGTCCCAGCGACCCTCGATCCCGGTGGTGCTGCCGGACGCGTCCGGGATCGGGCTCTCCAGCATGGTCTCCGTGAGGGATTCCGTGACCGGATCGGTGGCGCCGGTGAGGAGGTCCACGTAGACCTCGGTGCCGAACAGCGTGGAGGTCAGGAGGGCCTCCTCCGGGCTCTCACCCGGGACCACGAAGCTGCCGCGCTCCGCCCAACCGGGGGCGGGCACCTCGGTGCCGTCCACCACGAGGCGCGGCCCGAGCTCGTCCTCCAGTGCCGGCTCGGCGCCGTCGATGAGGAGCAGGTCCTCCACGGCGCACCCGGGAGTGGAGACGATCGTGACGAACTGGTGGCCCTCGGGCGCCGCGATCACCTCCGCGCCCTCGCCCACGTGGGATGACCAGATCACGCGGCGCAGGGTGGTGCACTCGGCGGTCGCCTCCGGTGGTGGCCCAGCGGTGGGGTCGCTCCCGACGACGTCCCCGTCCGCCCCGTCCGCTGCCGCACCCTCCGTCTCGGTACCGTCACCGGCGGCCGGGGTGGCGCCCGGGGCTGCGGAGGGGTGGTCGTCGGCCCCGTCCTCGGTCTGGACGGAACTCGTGTGGAAGTGGACGGGCGATTCGAACGTGAGATCGGCCGTGACCCGGCGGTCCTCCGGGAGGCCGTCCAGGTGGAGCACCGGCTCGGAGGCCACGGGCGCGGCGGGTTCGGTGAGCTCCGCCGCGAGGTTGGGGAGGGCGTTGTCCGGCCGGAAGAGCGCATCGGCTGCGGACATCGGATAGTCACGCATGAAGTTGCGGCGCGCAACCGCCTGGAGTGAGCGGCCGTCCGCGCTCAGCACGGTCTCGAGCGGGTAGTAGTCCCAACTGGTGGTGGAGTCCCCCAACCAGAAGACGGGCCCGCACACGATCGAGTTGAGCGCCACATTGTCATACATCAGGTAGAAGCAGGCCGAGTCCTCTGTGGTGGCCGGCGTGACCGGCTGGGAGGTGAGGTGGCTCCGCCAGAGGCCGTCCACCTGGCGGATGTGGCTCGCCGCGTTCGTGACCGGCAACCCGTCCACCGTGATCTCGGTTTCCCGGACGCACGCCGTGAGGCCCGCCGCAGAGAGTGCGGCGATCGCCGCGACCGAGACGGCCAGGTGGGTGGGACGGGACGTCACGATACGATCCTCCTCCTGTTGCCCTCACCACGAGGCTACGTCACGGAGGGCGGGTTGCGGCGGGCGGAAGGGCGTATGGTGAGGGCGATGCCTGAGAAGTCCCCGGATCCCGAGCGGCTCCTGCGTCGCCGCGTCTACCGGGGTATGAGCCTCGAGGAGGCGCAGGCCGCGGAGGCGGCCCACCGCAAGCGGATGGCCGTGCTGCTTGCCCTGTTCATGACGCAGTTCTTCGGCATGCTTTCCAACACGATTATCGGGAACTCGATGCCCGTGATCGTGGCCGAGATTGGCGGCAACCAGGGGCAGTACGCCTGGATCATGACCTCGGGCATCCTCGCCAACACGATCACCACGCCGATCGCCGGGAAGCTCGCGGACCTGCTGAACAAGAAGCTGCTCTACATGCTCGGCATCGGGATCTTCATGGTCGGGTCCCTGCTCTCCGGCTTCGCCTGGAGCCCCGAATCCCTGATCGCCTTCCGGGTGCTCCAGGGAATCGGCATGGGAATACAGGTGACCCTCTCCCAGGTGATCCTGGCGAGCGTGGTGCCACCCCGTGAGCGGGGCCGCTACAACGGGATCATGGGGGCCATCTTCGCGGTGGCCACGGTCTCTGGCCCGCTGATCGGCGGGCTGATCGTGGACGTGCCGTTCCTCGGGTGGCGTTGGACGTTCTGGATCGTGATCCCGTTCATGGCGATCGCCCTGTACACGGTGCACCGGCGCCTCCAAATGACCCGGGACCTCAGCCGCAAGGTGTCGGTGGACTACCTGGGGGCCCTGTTCATCTCCACCGGGGCGGCCGTCC
>JAAZBW010000339.1 GCA_012513625.1 Actinomycetales bacterium
CCGTACCGCTTCGGCTGCCTCTTCTACTCCGAGTCCCGGACGGCGACGCCCGACGCGGCGCCGCGTGATGTGCGCCGACACCGTGGCGCGATGCACGCCGTACCTGTCTGCCAGCTCGTTGACCGTCGTACCGTCGAGGTAGTCGTCAACGAGGCGGTCGACCTCAGCGGCGGTGAGAAAGGTTTGAAGATGTTCAATCCTCCGCACCACGGTGCCCCGAGAGTCCTCCATCGGGGCGGTCTCAGGACGCTGAGACACCCGGTAGACGCCCCGCTTCCAGCGTGTGACCAGGGTCTTTAGGCGCGGGGTGAGGTTGGAGAACGTACTACGCAGGGACCCCAAACGGGTCAGGTTTGAACTCGCGACTAAGGGTCCGCCCTTGGTCGCGGGGTCAGCCTGGCCCATCTTCTTTGCTTCGGCGGCCCAGCTCAGCGCGTCGGCGTGCAGGCCGGGGATGTTCAGTCCGTCGTACGGGTTGCGGTAGCCGACGCGCACGTCGTTGTCCTCGTCGATGTAGATCGTCTTGAACAGTGCCTGAGATGCCGCGTGACAGGGCATAGGCTCGTGACATGACGAAGGATGGCCGCCCCTCTCGCATCAAGGACATCCGGCTCTTTGGATCCGGATTCGAAGGCTGGGAAGGCGCGAGGGAGGCCGAGGCATTCGCGCGTCGCCTGTGCTGGTGGCTGAACAGTGAGGGGTTCGGGATCGGTCACGATCCGGCCTTGTACGTTGACTTCAACCCTGAACTCCCCGCTGGTGAGATCGTGGCGCAGCCGCCGAAGTTCACCCCCGATAACTGGTGGTTCCGGGAAGTCGCGATTGGCGTACCCGACGGCTTCCCAGGCGCGGACGCCGCGAGCCGCGTTCCGCAGGGCGTGGCCGCCTGCCTGAAAGCGTTGAAGCCCGAAGACGCCGAGCTCATCGACGAAGCGGCGCGGATCGTGAGCGAGCACGGCGATGCGTGCCGGTTCCTGTTGAAGGTCAAGGAGACCGCGAAGGAACTCACCGAGGTGTCCACGACGATCGGCGTCTGGCCCGGGCCGTCGCTACTGTTTGCGGGGCTGACTGACAAGACAACGGGGGCGTACCGGGAGGCGCCGCCCGCGGAGTTGGGGTTCTACGACGACGGAGTGGCGTTGGCGGGCAAGGTCAAGATCGTCCGTCGCGGCGTCGAGCTGGAATCTCGGACCTCGGTTCCGGCACGCATGGTCGCGGAGTAGCACGGAGGGGGCCTGTCCTGGCAGCTCGCGGATTTCGTAGAGGCCGAACGCCCGGTCACCTCGGCTCTGCTGCGCTTCAGGTAACGGGTGTCGTGGCAACGCCACCTCCACCGGTTCGATACGGGAATCGCGTTTGCGCGTTGCCCAGTTTCCGGATCCTGCTGCATGTCGACATGCCCATGGCCGATCTAGACATGAGATCAGTGATTTCCGAGCGGATCGACCTGTTCCTGGACGTTCTCGACCTTCCAGTCCAGACTGGGCTGCTGCGGTGATTTCGGACAGCGGTGTAGATGGTTTTCGAACAGCGCTCGATGCCCGCGACGGCCAGATCGGCGTGGAGGGCGCCGGCGCTGGGTCCGTCTACGCCTTCCGGCACCGCCCCCTCGATGAGGCGGGCCCGTTCACGCACCTGAGCCCGCCACCGCTCTGCGACCCCACCGCCGTGCCCGCCATGCCCGGAGAACCTCATCACCGCAGGTCACAGGGTGGCATGCCAAGACGCCGCAAGACGGCTCCCCGGTGAATCCCGAAGGCGGGAGCAATGTAACGAGGGTCACATTCCATCGTTCCGAACCTCTTCCCGACATGTCGGCTCGACCGGTATGGTGCCACCATGAACAAGCTAGGCACGACGACGGGCTCTCGGATCCCGTCGCCGATCAAGAACGTGAGCCACGGCAAAGCCGTAGCAGTTCTACTGATTGGCACACTGTTCCTCTCCGGCACCCCACTGTGGGTTAAAGCCGCCAACATGGACCCAGCGACTCAGGCTTTCTTGCGCGTTTTTCTGGGCTTCATAATCCTCCTCCCCTTCGGTCTGAACGAGATTCGCAAGAAGCAAGCGCTCCCGCGCAAGGGCATTTTGCTCGCCGCGGCCTCCGGTTTGTTCCTTGGTATTGACTTCGTCGCCTGGAACTACTCGATCTTCCTGATCGGTTCCGGCGTGGCAGCAATTCTGCTGAACCTTCAGGTCGTGATCGTGCCCATGCTTTCGGCGGTCGTCGACAAATTCAAGCTGCCGAAGTCCTTCGTGATCATCCTGCCGGTCATGATCGTCGGTGTTCTCTTCACTGGTGGTGTTTTCGAGCCGTCCGGCGGGGCCGTTGGTCCAGACACGATCTCAGGCATCAAGACCTCGGTGATTGGTACTGCCGCCGGTCTGGCCTCAGGCATTTGCTACTCCTTCTACCTGTACCTGTCCCGCAAGGCATCGACCACCGCTCCTCGCAAGGACCTCTACATCCAGCCGATGATGTACACCATGCTGGCACAGTGTGTGGCCGCGGTTACCTGGATGTTCACCGGCGGCAACGGTTTCAACATCACCCAGGGTGTTCTCACCAAGGATCCGATTTCTGGCGAGATGGTACTTCCGACAAGCCTGGGCGCCAACCCATCGCTACAGGAAGCAACTCTGGCCGGAGATCCGGTCAACGCGGGCAACTGGATTGCCCTCATCATGCTGATCGTCCTCGGCCAGGCTGCTGCTTGGACCATGGTTCAGTACGGCTCCGTTTGGCTGGATCCAACTCTCTCGGCGGGCGTCCTGCTCCTTTCCCCTGTTACCTCGGTTATCATTGCTGGCCCGCTGTTCGCAGAATGGCCGTCGGCCCTGCAGTGGCTCGGTATTCTCCTGATTCTTTCCTGTGTCGCCTGGCAGAACGGATTGATACAAGCCGCGGTCAGACCGTTGACGGGTCAGAAGAAGAAACCGGATATTTCGGCGGGCCCGGTTGTTTCCTTGGGCGCGCCCAGGTCAATGAACCGAGGAGTTTTCATTCTCCTTGGCGTCATCGGCACCCTCCTCGGTATCGCAGCCGCTGCAGACAACCTGGTGGCCGACCAGGTCGGCTGGAACACGGTGTTCACGATCGCACAGACGATCGTTGTGGCAGCACTGACCGTCATCGTTACGCAGGACGGTCAGTCACGGGACGGACAGGAAGTCGCCCCGCAGGGTGACAACGAGACGAAAGCCGCCGAGTAGGTCAAGCTACTCCCGATCGGATAATGGTCGTCGCAGGTCAACGTGACCTGCGACGACCATTGCCTTTTTGGCGGGTCATGCAGTGTTGATTCCGGCCGGTTCGGTAGGATTCACGCATGACCTTCGCAAATGTGGGGACGCTGGGAGTGAAGCCGGGTCACCGAGACGCCGTTGTCGCTATCCTCTCTCGCCCAAATCTGGGCACCGACCACATCGGTTGTTTGCTGTACGAGGTCGGCACAAACGAAGATCAGCCGGACACGGTATTCGTGATGGAACTGTGGGAGTCGGAAGAAGCGCACCAGGCGTCGTTGCAGCTCGAGAGTGTGCGTGCGGCGATCGCGGAGGCGAGACCCTTGCTCTCAGGGGAAATGAGCGGCAGCCGGTTTACTGTTGTCGGCTCACCGCTCCGTACCTGACCGACCCCCTCGTTCGCGCAGCGGTATCAACGCAGCGGGTTCCGCCGGTGGAGCTGGTGCGTGACCAGAAGGATGCGGCCCGTGATGCGCCGAGGTGGAAGCTCCGGAGCGGCTGTGGCCGTCCGGAGCTTTCCTCATATGGGTAGGCTTGAAGGTCCACCGCGTGCGCAACGGGTTACCCCGCGCGTGGGGGACGAATGATGGGTAGCCCGGAGAAGGACTGCCATGCCGGAGACGCAACGCGCCGGATTCACGGACATCGTCGATCCCGTCACCATCGAAACACTCAAGGAGCTCGCAGCTCTCACACCGCCCGTGGTGTCCCTGCTCATGCCCACGAGCCGTGAGGTGCCGGACACTGATCACGATTCGTTGCTGTTCAGGAGCCTCGCTGATGAGGCGGCTGGTCAGCTGCAGGAGCGGGGAGCCGATGCCGATGCGATCCTTGCGCCGGCGTACGAGCTGGTGGACCAGGTGATGTTCTGGCGGAACCAGGCAGAAGGCCTCGCCTTCTACGCCAACGCCGAGGGTTACCGGATCCTCCGGCTACCCCGCGCGGTGCCCCGTATCTCGCAGGTGGGTGATGCGCCCCGCCTGCTGCCGCTCGTTCGCATTGCGGCGGGTGACGAGGCGTTCTACGTGCTCGCCCTCGCCCAGAACAGCGTGCGACTCTTCGACGCCACTCGCGACTCGATCCACCAGCTGGAGCTCGGTTCGGCTCCGGCCTCGATGGAGGAGATGGAGCGGGCTGGCACGCGGGAGCCCCACCTGCAGCACCAACATGCCCCGCGGGGTACGGCGCTCTTCCACGGCCACGGCGGGGCGGACACGGCCGGTCTCGCACTCGAGAAGTTCATTTCCGAGGTGGCGGCAGGGATCCGCGACCAGATCGGGGCGGACGCACCGCAGCCGCTGGTTCTCGCGGGTGTGGCCGAGCACCTGCCGGCTCTCCAGGCCACCCGGCAGTTGCGCACGCTTCTTCCCGAGTCTATGCAGGGGAACTCCGAACACCTCGGGCCCCGGGAGCTGCTCGAACGCGCCTGGCCAGTAGCACGCACCTACGTGGAGCAGCGGCGCGCCGAGTTCGCCGAGCGTTTCTCCGCCGGATTCGGCACGGGCCTGGCCGTGACGGACTCTGCGGTCCTCTCCCGCGCCGCAGCAGAGGCGAGGGTCGGCACGATCGTCGCGTCGCCGGAACCGGCACCGGACACCGGTCGCCCGAACGAGGACGACGACCGTACGGTTGCCGCCGCGCTCAGCACGGGCGCGGACATCGCGGTGAGCGAACTCCCGGATGGCGCCCCGCTCGGTGCCCTTCTCCGCTACTGAGTCCCGCACCCCGGGGTCTGCGGGCGGCTCCCGCCCCGGCTACCGCCGGCTGACGTCCGAGAGGACTACGCCGCCCCGCGGCATGGTCGGCATGCGGCCCATCCGGTAGGTGAGGTCCTGCCGGGGGAGCGTGGCCCTCAGCCCTGCGAGCACGCCCGCGGTGAGGGCGAGCAGTCCGGCCGTGATCTTCTCCCCAGGGCAGCGGTGTCCCGTCTCCGCCGTGCCGCCGCCCTGCGGGATGAAGTACCCCGCGAACATCTCGCCCGTTCCGAGGAACCGGGTGGGGTCGAACGCGTCCGGCTGGTCCCAGTGCCGCTCGTCGTGGGTGGTGCCGTAGACGTCGATGAGGATGCGTTCGCCCTCCGCCACCTGGGCGCCCTCGTGCTTGAGGTCCCGGCGGGCAACGCCCGGAAGTAGCGGGACGAACGGGTAGTAGCGCCGCACCTCGTCGGCCACCGCGAACGCCACCTCGCCGTCGATCGGTGTGCCCCGTTCAGCCACCTCCTCGGCCACCCGGGTCCGCCACTCGGGATGGCGGTGGAAGGCCAGCGCGAGGAACGCCGCGTAGCGCGCAACGGCGATGGTTGGCCGGATGACGTTCTGCAGCTCTACGGCCGCCGTGTGGTCGTCGAGCGCGCTGCCGTCCGCGTCGCGGTGCTGCAGCACGAGATCGAAGGCGCTGCTCGGGCGCGGTTCGATCTCCCCCGCCCGCGCCCGCCGGATCACGTCCGTGAACCAGGCGTCGCACGTCTTCCGCTTCCACTTGCTGCGCAGGAATGCGGGCCCCACCACACCAAAGCCGTCCACAATGGCGGCCTCGTCGTGCGCGATCCGCGTGGCGGTCTCGTGATCCGTCTCCACGCCTGCCCACCGGAGGATGGAGCGGCCGTACACCTCCACGGCCGCGTCATAGACGGAGCCTGTTCTGCCGGGGAGCCACACCTCATCGAGGTGACTGTTCCACTCCGCCTCGGCGTCCCGCAGGAGGGCGGCCACGGCGGCGTCGTCCATCGCCGCACGGATGAAGAGGGCCTTACGGGCGCGGTGCTCCTCGTCGTCGAGGCCGTGGACGGAGCCACTCCCGAACAGTCCGCCGCTGATGAGGGGCGGCAGGGCGCCCTCGCGCTTGACGGCGCTCGTGTCGTAGAAGAGGCGAACTCCCGCCTCACCGCGCACCAGCAGTGCGGGGGTCCCCAGGAGGCGCAGGCGAACGCGCGCAGGGGCGCCGGGATCGCCGGATTCGGCGCGTTGCCAGTCCATGAAGTGGTAGCCACGCCGCAGCAGCTCCAGCGTGGTGTCTTTCAGGGGGTTTCTCATGTTGTCTCCTCGGTGGTCTCGCGCGCCGCCTCGATCCGCCGGCGCACCCACTTCTCGATCTCCACGATCACGAACACCCCGGATCCGATCGCAATCGTGATGCCCCACTCCGTGAGGTTCAGGGGGTGTGAGCCGAACGTGGTTTGCATGAATGGCACGTCGAGGTACACCAGTTGGAGCGCGATCAACACGCTCACGGTGATCCACGAGACCGGATTCGTGGTGACCACTACCACCACGAGGATCACCCAGGTATCGATCCAATGGCCCGTGATCGCCATGACCACGGCGGCCGCGAGCAGGAGGTAGATGAGCGGATCGTTGAAGTGGCGGAACACTCGGACGAACAGGTTGGGCCGTTCGGCCTCCGGCAGCTTGTTCGGCCCGAGCTCCTCCAGTCGGCTCGCGGCCTCTTCGGCTGTCAGACCCTTGGCGTCAGTGTCGAGGTGGGTGAGGACGTCCTCGGGGGAAGTGGCGTGGGCGCTCTTCAGTTCCGTAAGTTCCATGCGGGACCCTCGTATGCGGTTTCGTGCGGAAATGGTGTCCTGTTGCTCCACCCACCCTAACGAGGGGTCCCCAACACGTCGCGCCAGAGCGGCGCGAGAGCGCCGCTATCTGCCCGCGGCGGAATCAGCCGCGATCACGGTCCTTCCGGTGGCGTGCCCACCCGGCGACCTCCACCTCGGTGCGCTACTTTGCTCCGTGCAACGCGGTCCTCGGCTCAGCCGGGCAGCCGCACGCGAGACAGGTCAGAAGTGCCAGTACTTGTTGGCCGCGGCCACGGTTTGGAAGTTGATGGCCACCACCTGGGAGGCGGCTGTCAGCGCATCACTCGAATTGGCGTACCCGTGCCGCAGGCCCTTCAGGACCTCGGTGTCCGGCTGCGTGTACTTCACTCCCCGTCGGCTCATGGTGATTGCCAGCTCGAAGCCCTCCTGGGGTGTTTCCGTGATCAGGCTCGTCAGCCACTGCTCAGTCATGTTGGCTCCTTTCGACGTGTGAGCCACATTACTACGAAAAAAGCTGGACTAAAGGGTGGCGGACTGCCGGGCGGGTGCCGCCGCCCCTCTCCCGTGCTGCCGGTGCGAGAACGAAGCTCGCCGAGCCCGGGCGGGTTTGGCGGCGGTCCCACCGCAGGCCTCCTAGGCTCTCAGCACACCCCTACAACCCAGGAGGCTTCTGATGGCACGGTTCGACGGCAAGGTGGCGATGGTGACCGGATCAGGATCCGGAATCGGCAAAGCGGTGGTGGACGGGCTCCTGGCCGAGGGCGCGAGTGTGGTTGGCGCGGACCTCAATCCCGGAGACGCCCGTGAGGGCTATACCCCGGTGGTCTGCGATGTGACCACGGAGGCGGACGTCGAGAGGACGGTCGCCACCGCCGTCGAGACGTACGGAGGGCTCCACCTCGGATTCAACGTGGCCGGCGCCTCCAAGGCGGGCACGATCCTCGACCAGTCCGAGGAGGACTGGAACTTCACCGTGGACCTGGTGCTCAAGGGCGTATTCCTTTCCACCAAGCACGAGGCGCGCGCCATGAGGGACTCCGGAGGAGGCGCCATCGTGAACGTCTCCTCCCTCAACGCACACGTGCCCATGTGGTTCGGGGCCGCCTACGCCTCCGCCAAGGCCGGCGTGGAGATGTTCACCAAGAACGCGGCCCTCGAGCTCGCCGGTCATGGCATCCGGGTGAACGTGGTGCTCCCCGGCCTGATCGAGACTCCGCTCACCTCCTTCTTCAACGAGGCCCCGGGCCTGCTCGACGACTTCCGCGAGAAGATCCTCGTGGGCCGCCCCGGCCAGCCGGAGGAGATCGCGAAGCCGTGCCTCTTCCTCGCCTCCGAGGACGCCTCCTACGTCACGGGCACCTCGCTCGTGGTGGACGGCGGTTGGGAGATCACCGGCTACCCGGACCTCTCCAGGTACATGGGCTGAGGTCAGCCCTCGGCCGCTTCGGCATCCACGTCAAAAGCCCACATGACGCCGAAGCGGTCGAACACCTGGCCGTAGTAGCCGCCCCACGGCGCTTCCTCGAATGGCATGCCCACCTCACCACCGCCGTCTACCAACGCCTGGATGAGCGCCCGAGCGCGCTCCACCGAATCGAGGGAGTAGAGCAGCGAGTACACGGAGTCCCGCACCACGAGCTGCTCGCCCGGCGTGGCGTCGCTACCCGCGATCGTTCCGCCGTCGAGGGTGAGGATGGCGTGGGCCACCGCATTCGGGTCCGGCTCGAAGGGCATTCCCTCCATGGGGAAGTCCGCGTAGGTGAGGAGTTGCAGCTCTCCGCCGAACGTGTGGTGGTAGTACTCGAAGGCCTCCCTGGCGTTGCCGTGGAAGGCGATATAGGTGGAAAGCGTTGCCATGTCCGTCCCTCTCGGTGGTGTGAACCTGTGGGATCGACGCTAGACCTCCTCCTCCGCCGGCGCTTGCCGGAGTTGCTCGCCTCCACGGCCACCCTCCCCGTGACCAGGAGCGTCAGCGCGTTCGATCGGGAAGCGGGCACGCCGTGGAGCGGGTGACGAAGTGCCCGCCGTCCACGGTGCCGAGGGAGAAGCCCTCCGGGCGGCCGGACGTAACGTCGAGCACGAACGCGGGCTGGCCGGGGCTCCCATCCACATTTCAGATGTCACCTTCGGTGATACCGGAGCCGCACTCTCAGGGTGGGCTGAGAGGGTTCGGCACGTCGATCCCGGGAGGTGAGGTTCCGCTATCCCGCCAGGTCACGCACGACGACGCCGGCTGGCTCGGGCCGGGCGCTCGCGTGGCCGATGCCCGCCCAGAGGTGGAGGTTCTCCGGATCGCCTGCCGCGGCGGCCGCACGCCGGAGCGGCCCGGTCAGTTGGCCCACCTGCGGGTAGAGGGCGGGTGCTGTGGCGGAGTGGGCGTCCGTGAACCGGTTGCGCAGCGTCCGCGCGTAGCGGCCCGTGAACGCGCGGGTCAGCACCGTTCCCGAGCGGGTGGCGAGGCAGTCCTTGTAGAGCTGGGGTGCACCCGATTCGGGGGTGCGCACGAGGGCGGTGCCGATCTGGACCAGGGAGGCTCCGGCGTCGAGGAGCTCGCGGACGCGCTCGGGGGTGGAGATGCCGCCCGCCGCGATCAGCGGCAGGTCGGTGGTGGCGCGGACAGCTGTGAGAAGTTCGGCGAGGGGGAGTCCGGAGGGCTCGTCCTCCACACGGTGGGTGGCACGGTGGCCGCCGGCCTCGGGGCCCTGAAGGACCACTGCGTCGAGGCCGAGTGAGATGGCGGCGTGGGCCTCCTCGGGGGTGGTGGCCGTGCCCACGAGGGTGGAACCCACGGCGCGGAGGAGGTCTACCTCGCCGCGAGAGGGGAGTCCGAACGCGAAGGTCACCACCGGGACCGGATCGGAGGAGAGCAACGCAATCTTCTCGCGCCAGAAGTCCGTGTCCTTCCAGTGCGGCCCCGGCAGCGCTACGCCGAAGCGGGCGAAGTCCGGTCCGAGTTGCGCGGCGTAGCGGGCGAGTGCCGCCTCGTCCCGCTCAGAATCCTCCGGCACGAACAGGTTCACTCCGAACGGCCGATCCGTCAGGGCCCGCGTGGCCGCAATGTCTGCCGCGAGCTGGTCCGGGGTCTGATATCCGGCGGCCAGCATCCCGACCCCTCCAGCATTACTCACCGCCGCCACCAGCGCTGGAGTCGAGACTCCGCCCGCCATGGGTGCTCCGATGATCGGGAGCTCCAGTGGGGGCAGTGGCCGCGGCGCTGCGTTCATGCCTCCCAGACTACGTTTCCATCCAGCGGGGGTGAATACCGCCTCTTCGTGGCTCACCCTGCGGGATGGGTCCTGACCTGCAACGCTAAGACGAGCATCAAATCCCTGCCCAGCGATCGGAGCCCTGTGCTGCCCGCCGACACCGCCCCCGAGCCCGCTCCTGCACTCGCCTGGGAGAGAACCATCAATGCCGCCGAAGGCGCGCAGAATCCGCTGCTGCGCGGAACACGGCTTCTCGTGGTCTCCGCGCATCCGGATGACGAGACGATCGGCGCCGGGCGCCTCATCGCGGCCCACGACGGCCCCGTGCAGTGCGTGACCCTCACCGCGGGGGAGCGATGCTTCGGGGAAATGTCTGATCAGGAGTCGGTCGCAGCGGAGCGACTTGCCGAGTGGGAGGCGGCACTGATCATCATGGGGGCTGAGCCCATCGAGACGCCGCGGTGGCCAGACGGCGAACTTGGGGCCCATGTTTCGGAGGCCGCTGCCGCGCTCTCCGAGGCGGCTTCCGAGGCGGACGTCATCTTGGCGCCGTGGGAGCACGATCCCCATCCCGACCACGAGGCGGCGGCGCGGATCGCGCGCCACGCGGGGGCAGCTGCCGGTATCCGAACTCTCAACTACGTGGTGTGGACGCCCTACTGGATGTACCCCGCAGAGGTGGCCGCACGCGGCGCGCTCATCGTGCCGGTTGAGACGGACGTGAGGTCGGAGGCCACGTGGAGGCGAGCGCTGGAATCGTTCCGGTCACAGACCGCTCCCCGCCCGCCCGCCAAGCGGGCGCTGGTGCCGCCGGAACTGATTTCCCGCCACGCCACGCAACTTCTGGTGGAGGGCGCCGGCAGTGCGCACGCCTGACTTCGACAGGCTGTACCGCGAGCACCCGGATCCGTTCCTAGTGGGCACGAGCTGGTACGAGCGTCGGAAACGTGCCGTGGTGCTCGCGAGCCTGGTTCGGCCGACCTACCGCCTCGCTTGGGACGTAGCGGCGGGGACCGTACACCTCGCCAGTGACCTCTCCAGCCGGTGTGAGGCGGTGGTCGCCTCCGATGCGTCCTCGGTCGCCGTGGAGGCGCTCACCTCGCTTCCCAGGAACGTCACCGCCCTCACGTCCGCCCTCCCAGAAATCCCGGACGCCGCTTGCGCGGCAGACCTCGCCGTGGTCTCCGAGGTCCTCTACTACCTCGACGACGACGCCCGAGCCGCCACGGTCGCGAACCTCGCCAACCTCTCGGCCGAGATCGTCTGCGTGCAGTGGTGCCACCATCCGGACGATGCGTATATCTCGGGACCGGAAGCCGACGCAGAACTCGCCCACCGCCTCCAGCCCACGTTCCGCCGCACGGTCCACCACACCGATGAGGACTTCATCTTGTCCACGTTCGTCCGCACAGAGGAATCGCATCCATGATGCCCGCCCCGCCTGCCCTCTACCTTCCTCGCGCCCTACGCAACCCGGCACCGGAGCAGCAGCGAGACGCAATGCGCCACCTGGCGTCCCAGGCGGCGTGGGCGGACCTCGCCTGGCCCCAGTTCCTCGAGCACCTCATGGCGCTCGGGCGGGCCGACGTCCCCCTCGCCCGGCTCGCCGAGGGCCATATTGACGCGCTCCGGATCCTCTCCCAGGCCGATACCGCACCGAAGCCGGGCAGCCTCTACGGCGTGTGGGCGTCCCGCTCCGGAGGAACCGGACTTACCGCCACGGCCACGGACGGCGGGTGGCACCTCACCGGCCGGCTCCTTTTCGCCTCCGGGGCGGGCGTGCTCGATCGAGCACTCGTGACCGCGTGGCCGGGTCCGGAGACCCACGTGCTCCTTGACGCGCCCGTGGCGGACTGGGAGTTCGACTCCTCGCACTGGCGCACCCGCGCCATGGAGCACTCGCGTTCGCACCGAGTCCACCTCGACCGCCGCGTGGAG
>JAAZBW010000340.1 GCA_012513625.1 Actinomycetales bacterium
AGCAGGCCACGTCCACCACCTCCGCGGGCCCCGTCACGGTGACGTCCACCCGGTCCACCACATTCGGAGCCTCGCTGAAGACGTTGTAGAACAGTTCGTCCTGATCGTTGACGCCCTCCTGCGCACGAATCGCGTTGACGGCGCCCTCCACCACGTAGGTGAGTACGTAGGTCTGCACCCCGGTGCGGGTTTCGCTCGAGCCGTCGGGTGCTCCCACGGCGAGCGTCAGCGTGGTCCCGTACGAGTTCTCCACCCACACCTCCGCGGGCGCGCCCGAGGGGGAGGAGACCGCGAAGTCCGAATAGCGTAGGAGCCGGGACTTCGAGGTGTCCGGGGCCCAGCCCATCCGCTGGACGAGGGAGCGGTAGAAACCGAGGCCGTTGCGGTTGCCGAAGTCCCACTCGAACGTCTCGGTCACGAAGAGCGCGCCGGTGTCATCAAGCCGGTACTCGACCGTGAGGCCGCGGATCACGTCCTGGCTGGGATCGCCGTCCGCACGTGCCGGGGGCGCGATGAGGGCGAACAGGAGGATGAGGACGGCGGTGGTGGCGGCGGCGAGTAGCACTCGGCCGGGCGTCGACCCACGCCTCTCGGTGGTCACGGTCATGAACGGTCCCTCCCCAACTCGATCTTCACCGAGGCTATCGCGAGCGGCGTCACATCCGAAGGGGGCGGAGAGGGCGAGGCGTGGCGACGGCGGAGCGTTCGTTCTCGCCGCACGCACGTGCCAGCGGGGCGAGCGCGTGTGGGGGAGGTCCCAGAGTACGAACCGGATTAATGGGACTATCGTCCCCCTATTCTGCCGCTGGCGAAGCGCTGTGAGGCAGCCCACCGGGCAGTTGCCAGACCCCCTGTGAGACTGAGACCAAACTCTCCTAGACTGGGAGGTGCGTCGAGGCAACCCGTCGGCGCCGTCCCTTTCCGGGACCACAGGAGCGCCACGATGAACAGTTCTGCGGCGTAGAAGGAGAGAGCTCGTGACCACAACGCATATTCCGCCCACCATCCTCACAGCCGAGACCTCGGCATGGGAGGGATTCGAGGGCGGTGACTGGCAGCACCAGATCAACGTGCGTGACTTTGTCATCCGCAACTACACCCCGTACGACGGCGACGCCTCCTTCCTGGCGGGGCCCACCGAGAAGACCCTGCGCCTCTGGGACACCCTTGAGCGCGAGTACCTCTCCGTGGAGCGCAAGAAGCGCGTGTACGCCGTGGACACCACCACCCCGGCGGATGTGGACGCTTTCCCCGCGGGCTACATCTCGGAGGACGACGATGTGGTGGTGGGCCTCCAGACAGACGAGCCGCTCAAGCGGGCGATGATGCCCTTCGGTGGGTGGCGCATGGTGGAGACCGCACTCCTCGAGGCTGGCGCCGAGCCGGACCAGAACGTGAAGGACATCTTCACCAAGTACCGCAAGACCCACAATGAGGCGGTCTTCGACATGTACACGCCGCGCATCCGGGCGGCGCGCAGCGCGCACATCATCACCGGCCTTCCGGACGCCTACGGCCGTGGTCGCATCATCGGCGACTACCGCCGCGTGGCCCTGTACGGCGTGGACGCCCTCATCGCCGAGAAGGTGCAGGCCAAGGACGCCGTGGCGGAGGAGCAGTTCTCCGAGGACTGGGCGCGCTACCGCGAGGAGCACTCCGAGCAGATCAAGGCGCTCAAGAAGCTGAAGAACATGGCGCAGGCCTACGGCTTCGACATCTCCGGCCCGGCCACCACCGGCCAGGAGGCCGTGCAGTGGACCTACTTCGGCTACCTCGGTGCCGTGAAGTCCCAGGACGGCGCGGCCATGAGCTTCGGCCGCCTCTCCGGCTTCTTCGACTCCTACTTCGAGCGTGACTTCGCCGCCGGCCGCCTCACCGAGGAGCAGGCGCAGGAGATCATCGACCAGCTTGTGATCAAGCTGCGGATCGTCCGCTTCCTCCGCACGATCGACTACGACCAGATCTTCTCCGGTGACCCCTACTGGGCCACCTGGTCGGACGCAGGCCTCTCCGAGGACGGCCGCTCGCTCGTCACCAAGACCAGCTTCCGCGTGCTGCAGACCCTCCGGAACCTCGGCCCCGCTCCGGAGCCGAACATCACGATCTTCTGGGACCCCGCGCTCCCGCAGGGGTACAAGGACTTCTGCGCCGCGATCTCGATCGAGACCTCGTCCCTGCAGTACGAGGCGGACGAGGAGATCCGCAAGTACTGGGGCGATGACGCTGCGATTGCCTGCTGCGTCTCCCCGATGCGGGTGGGCAAGCAGATGCAGTTCTTCGGCGCCCGGGTGAACGCTGCCAAGTCGCTCCTCTACGCCATCAACGGTGGCCGTGACGAGATGACCGGCAAGCAGGTGGTGAAGGGCTTCGAGCCCGTTCGGGGTGACGCCCCGCTCGAGTTCGACGACGTGTGGGCACGTTTCGAGGACATGCTCGACTGGGTGGTGGGCGTCTATGTTGAGGCGCTCAACATCATCCACTACAGCCACGACAAGTACGCGTACGAGTCCATCGAGATGGCGCTCCACGATTCGGAGATCGTGCGCACCATGGGATGCGGAATCGCGGGCCTCTCGATCGTGGCGGACTCGCTCTCGGCGATCCGCTACGCGAAGGTCACCCCGGTGCGGGACGAGACCGGCCTCGTGGTGGACTACCTCACCAAGGGCACCTTCCCCCGTTACGGCAATGATGACGACCGTGCCGATGAGATCGCTGC
>JAAZBW010000341.1 GCA_012513625.1 Actinomycetales bacterium
ACCTGCGGCTCCTGTTCGGCCGCGCCGGTACCCAGACGTGTCCCACGTGCGGTGCCGTGATCGAGGCCCAGACTCCCCAACAGATTGTGGACCAGCTTCTGGATCTCCCGGAGGGCACCCGGTTCCAGGTTCTCGCGCCCGTGGTGCGCGGGCGCAAGGGTGAGTACCGCGAACTGTTTGCCGAGCTCCAGTCCTCGGGTTTTGCGCGCGCACGGGTGGACGGTGAACAGGTTCAGCTGAGCGAACCGCCCAGCCTGGACAAGAAGCTGAAGCACGATATCGACGTGATCGTGGATCGCCTCGTGGTCCGTGGGGGTATCAAGCAGCGGCTCACGGACTCCGTGGAGACCGCGCTCCGTCTCGCGGACGGCCAACTCGAGGTGGACTTCGTTGACGAGGCGCAGGAAAGCCCGGAGCGTGTGCGGACCTTCTCCGAGCGGCGCTCCTGCCCGAACGGTCACCAACTCACCTTGGCCGAGATCGAGCCCCGCACGTTCTCCTTCAACGCTCCCTACGGCGCGTGCCCGGAGTGCTCCGGCCTTGGCACCCGCCTCGAGGTGGACTCGGAGCTCGTGGTCCCGGACGAGGAGAAGACACTCGCGCAGGGGGCTATCACGGTCTGGCCGGGGGAGGCCTCGCAGTACTACTTCCGGCTGATCTCGGCCCTCGCCGAGGAGCTCGCGTTCTCCACGGACGTGCCGTGGCGCCAGCTTCCCGAGCGCGCGAAGGAGGCGCTGCTCCACGGCCAGGACCACAAGGTGCACGTCTCCTACCGCAACCGCTGGGGGCGGCAGCGGGACTACACCACCGGGTTCGAGGGAGCCATCTCCTACATCACGCGCAAGTACCAGGAGACAGAGTCGGACTCCTCCCGGGACCGGTATCAGGGTTACATGCGGGAGATCCCCTGCCCGGCCTGCCACGGCGCCCGGCTCAAGGACGAGGTGCTCGCCGTCAAGGTGGGGGGCCTTTCGATCGCCGAGCTGTCCGACCTCTCCGTGGCCGGCGCCAGGGAGTTCCTCGACCGCCTCGAGCTCGCCCCCCGTGAGGCGGCGATCGCGGAGCAGGTACTCCGCGAGATCCAGATCCGCCTTGGGTTTCTCCTGGACGTGGGGCTCGAGTACCTCACCCTCTCCCGGGCGGCCGGCACGCTCTCCGGAGGGGAGGCGCAGCGGATCCGGCTCGCCACCCAGGTGGGCACGGGGCTCGTGGGGGTGCTGTACGTGCTTGACGAACCGAGCATCGGACTCCACCAGCGGGACAACAACCGCCTCATCGACGCGCTGCTCCGGCTGCGGGACCTCGGTAACACCCTGATCGTGGTGGAACACGATGAGGACACGATCCGTTCGGCGGACTGGATCGTGGACATCGGCCCGCACGCGGGGGAATCCGGTGGGGAGATCATCTACCAGGGAGAGTACGAGGGCCTCCTCGAGGCCGACCGTTCACTCACGGGCGACTACCTTGCGGGTCGGAGGAGTATCCCCGTCCCCGAGGTCCGCCGAAAGCGGGATCCGGAAAGGGTGCTCACTGTGGTGGGCGCGCGGGAGAACAACCTGAAGGAGGTCACGGCCGAGTTCCCGCTCGGGCTCCTCACCGCCGTCACCGGGGTCTCCGGCTCGGGCAAGTCCAGCCTCGTGAACGGCGTCCTCTTCAACGTCCTCTCGCGCACGCTGAACCGCTCCCGCGCGGTGGCCGGGCGGCACACCACCATCAGGGGCCTCGATCACCTGGACAAGGTGGTGCACGTGGACCAGAGCCCGATCGGGCGTACCCCCCGCTCCAACCCCGCCACCTACACCGGCGTGTGGGACCACGTGCGCACGCTGTTCTCCGAGACCCAGGAGGCGAAGGTCCGGGGCTACGGTCCCGGCCGCTTCTCCTTCAACGTGAAGGGTGGCCGCTGCGAGGCCTGCAAGGGCGATGGCACCCTCAAGATCGAGATGAACTTCCTCCCGGACGTCTACGTTCCCTGCGAGGTGTGCCACGGGGCGCGCTACAACCGGGAGACGCTCGAGGTGCTCTACAAGGGCAAATCGGTAGCGGACGTGCTCGACATGCCGATCACCGAGGCGGCCGAGTTCTTCAAGCCCGTCCAGCGGATTGCCCGCCACCTCGACACCCTCGTCTCCGTGGGCCTCGGCTACGTTCGCCTCGGCCAGTCCGCCACCACCCTCTCGGGGGGCGAGGCCCAACGTGTGAAGCTTGCGAGCGAACTCCAGCGCCGCGCCACCGGTCGCACCATCTACGTGCTGGACGAACCCACCACGGGCCTGCACTTCGAGGACATCCGCAAGCTGCTCCTCGTGCTGCAGGGGCTCGTGGACAAGGGCAACACGGTGATCGTGATCGAGCACAACCTGGACGTGGTCAAGAGCGCGGACTGGGTGATCGACCTCGGGCCGGAGGGCGGAGGGGGAGGCGGCACCGTCGTCGCCGCCGGCACTCCGGAACAGGTGGCGGCCACGAAGGGCTCCTACACGGGTGGGTTCCTCGCGGACGCCCTCAGGTCCTAGGCTCCGCCACATGGCCGACCCAGCGAGCTACAGGCCCCGGAACGTCCCCACGTCCCCGGGCGTCTACCGCTTCCGGGACGACGACGGACGCGTGCTCTACGTGGGCAAGGCCCGCAATCTGCGCTCACGGGTATCGAACTACTTCCAGCCGCTCGAGCGGCTGCATCCGCGTACGGCGTCCATGGTCACGAGCGCGAGTTCCGTCCAGTGGACCACCGTGGAGACGGAGGCGGAGGCCCTCACCCTCGAGTACACATGGATCAAGGAGTTCTCCCCCCGTTTCAACGTGGTCTTCCGGGATGACAAGTCCTACCCGTACCTCGCAGTCACCATGGCGGAAGAGGTGCCGCGGGCGTTCGTGACGCGCGGCGCGCACACGCGGGGGAACCGCTATTTCGGCCCCTATCCCAACGTCGGTGCGCTCCGGGAGACCCTCGACCTGCTGCTCCGAGTATTCCCGGTACGGTCCTGCAGCATGGGCGTCTACCGGCGGGCGCAGAACGCCGGCCGCCCCTGCCTGCTCGGCTACATCGAGAAGTGCTCGGCGCCGTGCGTGGGCCGGGTGAGCCCCGAGGAGCACCGCCGGATCGCAAGGCAGTTGTGCGACTTCATGGCCGGCAACTCGGACCCTGTGCTCCGGCGGCTCACGGCCGAGATGCGGGAGGCGGCCGCCGCCCAGGACTACGAGACGGCCGCGCGCCGCCGGGATGACCTGGCCGCCGTGGAGCGGGTCCTCCAACGCAACGTGGTGGTGTTGCCCACCGGCACGGACGCGGACGTGTTCGCACTCGCCACCGACGAGCTCCAGGCCTCGGTGCAGGTCTTCTTCGTGCGCGACGGCCGGGTGCGCGGACAACGGGGGTGGGTGAGCGAGCGGGCGGATGACGCGCCGGCGGCGGAACTGGTCGAGCGCCTCCTCTCCCAGGCCTACGGAGCGGCCGCCGAGGGGAGCGACACCGAGATGGGCGTGCCCCGTGAGGTGCTCGTCCCGCACCTCCCGGCCGATGTGGAGACCATGAGGGAGTGGCTCCGCGCAATCCGTGGCAGCCACGTGGACCTCCGCGTGCCGCAGCGAGGAGACAAGCGGGCCCTCATGGAAACGGTGGGGCAGAACGCCCGCGAGGCCCTCGCGGCCGAGAAGATGCGGCGCGGCTCGGACCTCGCGTCCCGCTCACGCGCAATCGAGGAACTCCAACGGGACCTCGGCATCCCGGAGCCGCCACTGCGGATCGAGTGCTACGACATTTCCCACACCCAGGGCACCTATCAGGTGGGTTCCCTCGTGGTGTTCGAAGACGCCATCCCGCGCAAGCGGGACTACCGCACGTTCAATATTCGCGGCGAGGACGGCACGGGGGCGAGGGACGACACGGCCGCGCTCGCCGAGGTCCTGCGGCGCCGATTTGCCCGCCGTCCCGACGATCGGGCGGAGGAACCGGGCGGCTCGGCACATGTCAGTGGCGAAGTGACGCCGGACGCCCCGGAGGCGCGGGCGTTCGCGTACGAGCCCGGCCTGCTGGTGATCGATGGCGGCGCCCCCCAGGTGGAGGCCGCCGCCGCCGTGCTTGCCGAACTGGGGGAGACGGTACCGGTGGTGGCTCTCGCCAAGCGGCTCGAGGAGGTCTGGTTCCCGGGGGAGCCGTTCCCGGTGATCCTGCCGCGGGGCTCGGAGGGGCTCTACCTCCTCCAACGGGTCCGCGACGAGGCGCACCGGTTCGCCATCTCCCGCCACCGCGCGCGGCGTGCCAAGGGGATGACCAACTCTGTGCTGGACGAGGTGCCGGGCATCGGGCCGGCGCGGGCGAAGGCGCTGCTCCGGCACTTCGGCTCCGTGAAGCGGCTCCGTGAGGCGCCGATCGAGGAGGTGGCCGCTGTCCCGGGGATCGGTGCCACCCTCGCAGCCACGATCCTGGCGGCGCTCGGGGCCTCACCCCAGGCCGCTCCGCCGTCGTCGAACTCTCCACCGTCCGCTCCCACTGCACCCGACGCGGGTGGAGGAGCCGCCGTCGAGTAGCGGCCCAAGCGGGATGGCATCCGGCACTCCCCGGGCGTGTCCGGCATGGCATGCTGGAGGTATGCGAGAGAATCCGTCCACCGTGCCGAACGGAGTCCCGGTGCGTGACGAACAGAGCGGGTTCCCAGCGGCATCGGCGCCAGAACTGCTCATCATCACCGGCATGTCCGGAGCGGGGAAGTCCCGGGCCGCGTCCGCGCTCGAGGACCTCAGCTGGTACGTGGTGGACAACCTACCGCCGCGGCTGCTCGTGACCTTCGCCAGCATGATGCGCGCCGGTGACGCTGCGCCCCGGCTGGCGGCCGTTGTGGACGTGCGCTCGCGGGAGTACTTCCAGGAGATCGACTCCGTCATCCGGCACCTGCAGACCATGCGCATGCCCTATCGGATCATCTTTCTTGATGCCACGGACAGGGAGCTGGTGCGGCGCTTCGAATCGAACCGGAGGCCGCACCCGCTGCAGCAGGGAGGCCGGCTGCTCGATGGCATCAGCCGTGAGCGGGAGATGCTGAAGCCCCTCCGGGACCGGGCGGACGTGCTGATCGACACGTCCTCCACCTCCGTCCACGATCTCGCCCGCCAGGTCCGCTCACTCGTGGAGGAGCCCGGCGAGACCAAGCTGCACCTCACGATCATGAGCTTCGGATTCAAGCACGGGCTCCCGCTCGATGCCGAGAACGTGGTGGACGTGCGGTTCCTCGCCAACCCGTACTGGGTGAACGAGCTACGGCGCCTGTCCGGCCTCGACCAGGACGTGAGCGAGTACGTCCTGGATCGGCCGGGCGCCCAGGACTTCGTGGACAACTACGTGCAACTCTTCCTCCCGGTGCTTGACGGCTACCTGGAGGAGCTGAAGCCGTATGTGACGATCGCTGTGGGCTGCACGGGCGGGAGGCACCGTTCGGTGGCGATCGTGGAGGAGATGGCGGATCGGTTGCGGAAGTCGGGACACCTGGTCCGCACCGTGCACCGGGATATTGGGAGGGAGTGACAATGGCTCCCAGGGCGGTGGCGCTCGGCGGGGGACACGGGCTGTCGGCCACACTGCGAGCCCTTCGCCTGCTGACGGGCGACCTGACGGCGGTCGTGACTGTGGCAGACAACGGCGGCTCGTCGGGACGGCTCCGCGACGAACTCGGATGCCTGCCGCCGGGCGATCTCCGGATGGCCCTGTCTGCACTGTGTGACGACACAGAGTGGGGTCACACGTGGCGGGACATCCTCCAGTACCGCTTCGCCACGGACGGACCGCTGAACTACCATGCGGTGGGGAACCTGCTGATCGCGTCCATCTGGGAGAAGCTCGGGGATCCGGTGGCCGGCCTTGAGCTCGTGGGACGCCTGCTCGGCGCCCGGGGGACGGTACTCCCCATGGCGATGGTTCCCCTCCAGATCTCAGCGGTGGTGGCAGACCGCGAGCGCCTCCACGAGGTGCACGGACAGGTGGCCGTGGCCACCACGGCGGGCCGGCTCGAGAAGGTGTGGATCGAGCCGGCGAACCCGCCCGCGTGCCCCCAGGCCGTAGAGGCAATCCTGGAAGCGGACGTGGTGGTGCTCGGCCCCGGATCGTGGATCACCTCGGTGCTGCCGCACCTGCTCGTGCCCGAACTCCACGAGGCACTCCGCGAGACGAAAGCCCGCCTGATCGTGACCATGAACCTCATTCCGCAGCGGGGTGAGACGGAGACGATGACGGCGGCGGACCACCTGCAGGTGCTCCGGCAGTATGCCCCGGATATGCGATTCGATACGGTGATCGCCGACCCGCGTGCGATCACGGACCTCGACGGCCTCTCTGGGGCGGCAGAGTCGCTCGGGGCCGGGCTGATGCTCCGGCAGGTCCACTCCACCTTGCTCCCGGGCACGCATGACCCGTTACGCTTGGCGGCGGCGTTCCGAGACGCCCTCGATCAATCGATCTCGGACGCCTGAAAGAGGAGGAAGCCACCACATGTCGTTGACCGCGGACGTCAAGGACGAACTCGCCCGAATTCGTATTGACCGCCTTCCGGCCCGCAAGGCCGAGATTGCTGCGACCCTCCGGTTCGCCGGTGGGCTCCACATCATCTCGGGCCACGTGGTGATCGAGGCGGAGCTTGACACCGGCGCCTCCGCCAGGCGCCTTCGCAGCGAGATCGCCGAGGTGTTCGGCCACCGCAGCGAGCTCATTGTGGTCTCCGGGGGCGGGCTCAAGCGTGGAAACAGGTACGTGGTCCGGGTGGTTCAGGACGGCGTGGTCCTCGCCCGCAAGACCGGCCTTATCGACGGCAGGGGCCGCCCGGTGCACGGGCTCCCACCCGCGATCGTCTCCGCCTCGCTGCAGGAGGCGGCCGCCGCCTGGCGGGGAGCGTTCCTTGCCCGCGGGTCCCTCACCGAGCCCGGGCGCTCGGGGGCGCTCGAGGTCACCTGCCCGGGGCCGGAGGCGGCGCTCGCGCTGGTGGGCGCCGCCCGGCGGCTCGGGGCCACGGCCAAGGCCCGGGAGGTCCGCGGCGTGGACAGGGTGGTGGTCCGTGACGGCGAGGCGATAGCCGCCCTCCTCACCCGAATGGGCGCCCACGACTCGGTGCTGGAGTGGGAGGAGCGGCGCCTGCGCCGCGAGGTCCGCGGCACCGCCAACCGGCTCGCGAACTTCGACGACGCGAACCTCCGCCGCTCGGCGCGTGCGGCCGTGGCGGCCGGCGCCAGGGTGGAGCGGGCCCTCGAGATCCTGGGGGAGGGTCAGGTCCCGGAGCACCTGCTTCAGGCCGGACGCCTTCGCCTCGATCACAAGCTGGCCTCCCTCGAGGAACTCGGCCAGCTGTCCGATCCGGTGCTCACCAAGGACGCGGTGGCGGGGCGGATCCGGCGGCTGCTTGCCATGGCGGACAAGCGCGCCCACGAGCTGGACATGGAGGACACGTCCGCGGCCCTCACCGAGGAAATGCTGGACGACTGAGCGTTCTCCGCTCCCGGGTAGTGGCCGGTTTCGCTGTCAGCCAAGGCCGGCCTCTTGGGCCCATCGGCCCCCCCAACGGCACGTTCGCGGGTGATACCGTAAAGACGCCGGTTCGGGGAGGGATTCGCCATGAATCCCACCGCCTCAGGGTGGTGTCGTCCGAACCGGGGGTGGGTCGTGAGACTCGCTCTTCGGTATCTGTTGCGCCGACGAGGCGCACCTATGGAGGACAATCGTGACCATCCGCGTCGGCATTAATGGCTTCGGCCGCATTGGCCGCAACTTCACCCGCGCAGTCATGGACATGGGCGCTGACATC
>JAAZBW010000342.1 GCA_012513625.1 Actinomycetales bacterium
GACGCAGGAGGTGAGAGCAGTGTCCACGATTGCCGCCAGTGAGACAGGAACGCGCGATCGGATCCTCGATCTCGTGGTCCAGCACGGCCCCATCACTGCCAGCCAGCTGGCGGGGGAACTGGACCTGACGGCCGCGGCCATCCGGCGCCACATCCTCGCGCTCGAGGCGGACGCGCTCATCGTGGAGCACGAGCCCCTCGGCCCGCAGGTGGCACGGCGGGGCCGGCCCGCACGGCTCTACGTTTCGACCGAGGCGGGACAGGCCCGCCTCAGCAACGCGTACTCGGACATTGCGCGAGCCACCATGCGTTTCCTCGCGGAGCAGCTGGGCGAGGAGGCCGTGGAGCGGTTCGCCGAGCACAGGTTCGCGCCGCTCTTCGAGCGCTACGAGACGCGGGTGCAGGCTGCCGGCGAGGATCCGGTGGCACGGGTGGGAGCGCTGGCCGAGGCCCTGACAGCCGACGGGTATGCTGCCTCGGTACGCACGGTGGGGGACGGCTTCGCGCTCCAGCTCTGCCAGGGCAACTGCCCGGTCCTGCGGGTTGCGCAGGAGTACCCGCAACTGTGCGCCGCTGAGACCCGTGCCATTGGAAGGCTCCTCAACCTGCACGTCCAGAGACTCGCGACCCTCGCCGATGGCGAGCACGTGTGTACCACCAATATCCCTCTCACCGTCCGCCCCATGAAAGGACTGGAATGACGAGTTCCACACAGGCGCCGCTCACCCAAGAGGAGACGATTGCGTCAATCGGCCACTATGCGTACGGGTGGAGTGACCCGGACGTTGCCGGTGCCGCCGCGAAGCGCGGCCTCTCCGAGGCCGTGGTCCGGGACATCTCGGCCCTCAAGGACGAGCCGGAGTGGATGCTGAAACGCCGCCTCCGCGCCCTGAACCTGTTCGAGAAGAAGCCCCTGCCCACGTGGGGCGCCGACCTCACGGGCATGGACTTCAACAACATCAAGTACTTCGTCCGCTCCACGGAGCGGCAGGCCACCAGCTGGGAGGACCTGCCCGAGGACATCAAGATCACCTACGACCGGCTCGGCATCCCGGAGGCGGAGAAGCAGCGGCTCGTGGCCGGTGTGGCCGCGCAGTACGAGTCCGAGGTGGTCTACCACCAGATCCAGGAGGACCTCGAGCGCCAGGGCGTGATCTTCCTTGACACGGACACCGCCCTCAAGGAGCACCCGGAACTCTTCCAGGAGTACTTCGGCACCGTGATCCCGTCCGGTGACAACAAGTTCTCCGCGCTCAACACAGCCGTGTGGTCGGGAGGCTCTTTCGTGTACGTGCCGAAGGGCGTGCACGTGGAGATCCCGCTGCAGGCCTACTTCCGCATCAACACGGAGAACATGGGCCAGTTCGAGCGCACGTTGATCATCGCCGATGAGGGCTCCTACGTGCACTACGTGGAGGGATGCACCGCGCCGATCTACAAGTCGGACTCGCTGCACTCCGCGGTGGTGGAGATCATCGTGAAGAAGGACGCGCGCGTCCGTTACACCACGATCCAGAACTGGTCCAACAACGTCTACAACCTCGTGACCAAGCGCTCCACAGTGGAGTCCGGCGGGGTCATGGAGTGGATCGACGGCAACATCGGTTCCAAGTACACGATGAAGTACCCGGCCGTGTACCTCATGGGCGAGCACGCCCGGGGCGAGACCCTCTCAATCGCGTTCGCGGGAGAGGGCCAGCACCAGGACACGGGTTCCAAGATGGTGCACATGGCGCCGCACACCTCCTCCTCGATCGTTTCCAAGTCGGTCGCCCGCGGCGGCGGACGCGCCTCCTACCGGGGACTTGTCCAGGTGCTCGAATCGGCCCCACACTCGAAGTCCACCGTGCTCTGCGACGCGCTGCTCGTGGACCTGATCTCCCGCTCGGACACGTACCCCTACGTGGACGTTCGCGTGGACGATGTGGAGATGGGCCACGAGGCCACGGTCTCGAAGGTGTCCGAGGAGCAACTCTTCTACCTCATGTCCCGGGGCATGGAGGAGGCCGAGGCGATGGCCATGATCGTCCGTGGCTTCGTGGAGCCGATCGCACGCGAACTCCCCATGGAGTACGCGCTCGAGCTCAACCGCCTCATCGAACTCCAGATGGAAGGATCCGTCGGCTGATATGACCAGCACCATCACCACCGACCACTCCCGCGCGACTCTCGCGGGCGACCACACGCACGGCGCCGGCCCGGTCCTCGAGGCCTCGCGGGCGGCCCGGCCCCGCTCGTTCGAAGTGGACACGTTCCCGGTGCCCACGGGCCGCGAGGAGGAGTGGCGCTTCTCGCGCATAACTGACCTCGCCCCGGCGCTGGAGGACACTCCCACCCAGGACGACGACGCCGCGTACGCCGCCACCTACGAGGTGGACCTCGCGGGAACGCCCGAACTGCCCACGCTCCCACCCGGCCACGCCCCGCGCGGGACCGTCCTGATCCCGGGCGACCGCCCGGCGGCCGTGGCGTCCGCCAACACCATCGAGGCGCTCC
>JAAZBW010000343.1 GCA_012513625.1 Actinomycetales bacterium
ACTTCGAGGGAGCGGTCTCGCGCGCCGTCGAGGTCCTCACGCCGTTCTTCCGGAAGGCGAAGGACACCGGCACGTTCGTGAACCTGGACATGGAGGCCTACCACGATCTGGACCTCACACTCGAGGTCTTCACGCGCCTGCTCGGGGCCCCGGAACTGCTCGACTACCGCGCGGGGATCGTGCTGCAGGCCTACCTCCCGGACGCGCTCGGGGCCATGCAGCGCCTGCAGGACTGGTCCGCAGACCGCCGTGCGCACGGGGGCGCGCCCATCAAGGTACGGCTCGTGAAGGGCGCGAACCTCGCGATGGAGCGGGTGGACGCGGAGGTCCAGGGCTGGCCGATGGTCACGTGGCCGTCCAAGCAGGCCACGGACACGCACTACAAGCACGTGCTCGCGTGGGCGCTCACGCCCGAGCGGCTGGAGAACGTGCACCTGGGAGTGGCCGGGCACAACATTTTCGACCTCGCGCTCGCCCACCTGCTCGTCGATGCCCGCGGCCTCGACCGCACGGCCGTGGAGTTCGAGTTGCTGGCCGGCATGGCCACCGGCCTCGCCACCGCCATGCGCGAGACCTTCGGCGCGCTGCGCCTCTACGTGCCCGTGGTCCACCCCGCCGAGTTCGACGTGGCCATCGCCTACCTCGTCCGGCGCCTCGAGGAGAACGCCGCGCCCGAGAACTTCATGTCCGGCATCTTCGAGCTCTCCCAGCCACCCGTGCTCGCCCGGGAACGGGATCGCTTCCTTGCCGCGCTGGCCGCCGTCCCCCCCGACGACGTGCCTCCCCTTCCGGCGCACCGCCAGGACCGCCGCGTCCCAGTTTCGTCCGCCGCTGGTGCGCGCGCTGCTGACTTGGGCCGCGCCGTCGGCGGGGGACGGGGTGGGGTGAGCTCCGCCGTCGGGACGGACTCCGGGACCGGGGTGAGCTCCGGCGTCGGGGCCTTTGAGAACGCGCCGAACACGGACCCGTCCCTGCCTGAGAACCGCGAGTGGGCGCGCGGGATCGTGGAGCGGATTCCCACCTCGCGGCTGGGCCTGGATCGGCCAGGAGCGGCTTCGCTTGACTCGGCGGAGGACGTGGATGCCCTCGTGGCGGGCCTGCGCGAGGGCGCGATCGGGTGGGCGGCCCGCCCGGCCACGGACCGTGCGGCGGTGCTGAACCGCGTGGCCGACCTCTTCGAGGAGCGGCGGGCGGACCTCATGGAGGTGGCGGCGGCCGAGACCGGTAAGACGCTTGACCAGTCGGATCCCGAAGTCTCGGAGGCGGTGGACTTTGCCCGCTACTACGCCGCCAACGCGCCGGGCCTTGAGGACCTGGACGGCGCCCGCTTCACGCCGGTGGGCCTCACCGTGGTGGCGCCGCCCTGGAACTTCCCCCTCGCGATTCCCGCGGGCGGGGTACTCGCAGCACTCGCGGCCGGCTCCGCAGCCGTGCTCAAACCGGCCCCTCCCAGCCGGCGCTGCGGCGCCGTGATCGCAGAGATCATGTGGGAGGCGGGCGTGCCGCGCGAGGTGTTCGCGCTCGCGGATCTGGAGGACGGCGAGGTCTCGAAGGCCCTCGTCACGCACCCCGGCGTGGACCGTGTGGTGCTCACCGGTTCCACGGAGACGGCTGCCCTCTTCCGCTCGTGGCGGCCGGACCTGCCGCTGCTCGCCGAGACCTCGGGCAAGAACGCGATCATCGTGACCCCGTCTGCGGATCCGGACCTCGCGGTGCGGGACGTGGTGGCAAGTGCGTTCGGGCACGCGGGGCAGAAGTGTTCGGCGGCCTCGCTCGTGGTGCTCGTGGGCGCTGTGGCGCACTCGCGCCGCTTCCGGGACCAGCTCGTGGACGCCGTGCGCTCGCTGCGCGTGGGTCCGCCCGAGGATCTCACCTCCGAGGTGGGGCGCGTGGTGATGCCGGCGGACGAGAAGCTCATCCGGGGGCTCACCACCCTCAGCGAGGGCGAGAACTGGGTGCTCCGGCCGAGCCGGCTGGACCCGGAGGGCCGCTACTGGCAGCCCGGCGTGCGCGCGGGCGTGCGGATTGACTCGGAGTTCCACCTGACGGAGTACTTCGCGCCCGTGCTGGGCGTGATGGTGGCCGAGGACCTCGAGGAGGCCCTCGAGATCGTCAACCGCGTGGAATTCGGGCTCACCTCCGGCATCCATTCGCTAGATCCGGAGGAGATCTACTACTGGCTGGAGCGCGTGCAGGCCGGCAACCTGTACGTGAACCGCAGCACCACGGGCGCGATCGTGCGGCGTCAACCGTTCGGCGGTTGGAAGCGTTCTGCCATCGGTCCGGGTACGAAGGCGGGCGGGCCGAACTACCTGCTCGGATTCGGACACGTTGCCGCCATTCCGGGCGAGAGCCCCGACGCTCCCCGCTCCCCCAAGCTCTCCGCCACCTCTCCGCGGGTCCGGCCCCTCCTGCGGGCCGCCAAATCCCACATCGACAAGGCCGAGTGGCGCCGGCTGCGACGCTCCGCCGCCTCGGACGCCGCCATGTGGGACGCCCGCTACGGCCGCGCGGTGGATGCCACCGGCCTCGCCTCCGAGATGAACCTGCTGCGCTACCGGCCGCTCCCCGTCACGGTCCGGGCCGCCGAGGGCGCGGAACTTGCGGACGTGGTGCGGGTGATGGCAGCCGGCCTCACCTCCGGCTCGATCCTCACGATCTCGCACGGCTCTCCCCTCCCCCGCACCATCCAGGGCGCCCTCCGCTCGGCGCGGGTCACGGTCCGCCACGAACCCGATTCCGAGTGGCTCACGTCCGCGGCCGCGTGGGCGGGCGCACGGCCGCGCGATGGTCGGGTGCGGCTCGTGGGTCCCCGCCACGACGGCGGAGCCTCCCTCGCGAGCGACCTCGCCCACGCGGTGGGCGGGTATCCCGATATCGCCGTGTGGGCGGATCCCGTGACCGAGTCAGGGCACATCGAGCTGCTGCCGTTCCTCCACGAGCAGTCGATCTCCGTGACAGCGCACCGGTATGGCACACCGCTCCGGCTGCTCGAGCTGAGAGAGGGCGCCGCCCGCCCCTAAAGGTGTGACGCCTGGGGAGGCCGTCGTTACTGGACCGTGAGAAGGCGACCGGTGCCGTCGCTACTGGACCGTGAGAAGGCGATCGTCGCCGTCGCGGATCCGGCCGCGGCCGTCCGTGTTGGAGGTTCCCACGATGAGGGGGCCGTCGCCGCTCACGCCGTAGACGGCGCGGAGGCGACCGTACTCTCCGGTGAGGTGGGAGACGGGCTCCGCGGCGGTGCTGCCGGGGCCGATGGGGATCTGCCACAGCCTCTCGCCGCGCAGCCCGGCCATCCAGAGGGAGCCGCGCCAGAAGGCCAGGCCACTTGGCGAGGCCTCGCCGGTGGGCCACACGTGGATGGGCTCGATGAAGCTGCCGTCCGTGCCTGAGCCCTCGCCCTCCACGAGCGGCCAGCCGTAGTTGCCGCCCGCGCTGAGGTTGAGCTCGTCCCACGAGTTGGCGCCGAACTCGCTGGCCCAGAGGCCCCCCTCCGCGTCCCACGCGAGGCCCTGAACATTGCGATGTCCGAGGGAGTAGACGGCGGTGCCGAACGGGTTGCCGGGCGCGGGCTCCCCGTCCGGGGTGAGGCGGAGGATCTTTCCTGCCAGGGAGTCCGGGTCCTGCGCGTGGTCGGGCACGCCGGCGTCGCCGGTGCTCGCGTAGAGGTGGCCGTCGGGGCCGAAGCGAAGTTGGCCGCCGTCGTGGAAGTGGGACGCGGGGATCCCTCCGAGGAGGAGTTCCTCGTCTCCGAGGGACGCCCCGTCCCAGGCGAAGCGCACCACCCGGTTCTCGCCTTCCGCCGTGTAGTAGGCGTA
This sequence comes from Actinomycetales bacterium, assembly GCA_012513625.1. Classification (GTDB taxonomy): domain Bacteria; phylum Actinomycetota; class Actinomycetes; order Actinomycetales; family Actinomycetaceae; genus JAAZBW01. Next base: position 3,819 of record JAAZBW010000343.1, read on the forward strand.
GATGTGTTCCTCGCCGGGACCGATTGCGATCCCGAGCAGCCCGTCCTCGGCGCGGTTGACGGAATCCACGTCGCCGAGCTCCTGCTGGTGTGCCCCATCCACGCGGAGGATGCGACCGGTGTTGCGCTCGGTCACGAGGAGCGTGCCGTCCTCGAAGCGGTCGATTCCCCAGGGGGTTGTCAGGCCCGTGGCACGGTCTGTGGGCGTGAGGATGTCCGGAGGCGTTCGGTCTGTGGTCGCCGCCGACTGTGTCGGCTCCGCCCCGTTCGGCTGCCCCGGGGACGCGGCCTCGGACCCTGCTGTTGCCTCGGACCCTGCTGTTGCCTCGGACCCTGCTGTTGCCTCGCCCCCTTCCGGGGCCGAAGCCGGTGCGGTCATGTGGTCGTCCACGGGCGGCGAGCCAGGGGACTGGCCGGGCTCCGCCGCCGGCGCGCAGGATGTGAGAAGGAGCCCGGCGGCCAGCAGGAGGGCGGCCGGCCGCGCGAGGGCACGCGGGCGTGGGCCTGCCGGCGCGGGAGGGGGTGGGCCTGCCGGCGCGGGAACGGGTGGGCCTGCCTGCGCGGGAACGGGTGGGCCTGCCGGCGCGCGCAGGCGGCGGCGTGCTGGCAGGTGCGCCCGGGAGCGGTCGGGGTGCGGGCGCATCGGACCTCCTCGGGCGGGTTCCCATTCTCTCGCCAACTGTGTGCCGCAGGCCAGCCCACCGCCCGTTGGCCTCCCCCATCTCCCGCCGACTGCGTGCCGCAGGCCAGCCCACCGCCCGTCGGCCTCCCCCATCGCCCGCCGACTGCGTGCCGCAGGCCAGCCCACCGCCCGTCGGCCTCCCCCATCGC
>JAAZBW010000344.1 GCA_012513625.1 Actinomycetales bacterium
CGCACCGTCCTGCATCTCGACAAGGACTTCGACCTCATCGCCCAGATCACAGGGCAACCACTGCAGTGCATCGACAGCTGACGCTCACACGATCCGCGCGCCCTCCCCGAGCGAGCCGAGCTTCGCCCACGCGATGTCCCGGTGCACGCGTCCACCCAGGCCGCAGTCCGTGGAGGCGATCACGCGCTCCGGGCCCACGATGTCCGTGAACCGGCGGATGCGCTGCGCCACCAGTTCGGGGTGCTCCACCACGTTCGTGGCGTGGCTGACCACGCCGGGCACGAGCACCAGATCGTCCGGCACGGCCGGGGAATCCCACGCGGCAAACTCGTGTTCGTGGCGCACGTTGCCCGCCTCGAACGAGATCGAGCCGACCTTCGCCTCGAGCACCACCGGCAGGATGTCCGCGAGCGCAATGTCCGTGGTGTGCGGCCCGTGCCACGAGCCCCAGCACACGTGCAGGCGCACCTGTTCCTTCGGCAGCCCGGCGATCGCGTGGTTGATCGCCTCGATCCGGATGCGCGTGAGCTCCTGGTACTCCGCGATCGACGGCTCCGGGTTGATCTGGTCGAAGTTTTCCGCCAGCGAGGGGTCGTCCAGCTGCACGATCAGGCCCGCCTCCACGATGGCGCGGTACTCCTCGCGCAGCGCCTCGGCCCACGCCCAGATGTGCTCCTCGTCCGTGGCGTAGTACTCATTGCGCACGCGCGCGGCTGAGCCTGGCGCGATCGCGGTGAGGAAGCCCTGCTCACCCTCGCGTAGCGCCGAGGTGAGGTTGCGGATGTCCTGGGCCACGGCGTCGTGACCCCGGTAGGTGATCGGGCCTGTGGTGGTCGGGAACGCGGTCGCGTTCGTGCCCGTTTCCACCGCCTCGGCGTAGACGGCGGGGAAGCGCTGCCGGTCGCGGCGGTCCGTGAACGTGGTGAGGCGGATGTTGCCCGGCTCGGAGCGCACGGGCGGCTCGTTGAACGCGTTCACCTCGGTGAGTTCGAGGCCAGTCACGCGCTGGAACGAGTACGACCACCACGCCCCGTAGTCCACCGCGTTCGACATCGCCTTGCCGAACTCCCCGTCGCCCAGCTGGGCGATCCCGGCCTCGCGCTGCCGCTCCACCACGTCCGCCACCGCGTCCTGCGTGAGCTGCTGGAACTCGGGGGTCGAGACGAGGGTGAACCCGTCGTCGTCGAACGAACGGGCGGCGTTGGCGGCGATGAGGGCGTCGGTGCGCGGCAGGCTGCCGGCGGTGGTGGTGGCGACGGGTGCCATGGAACCTCCTGAGGGCGCGGTCGAAGCCTCGAGGTTATCGGGGTCCGTTCGACGACGGCGGGGCCGTCCCGTAGGTGGTCACGCGCGTTGCCGGGCGCGGGCTGGTCAGAGGATGTCTCGACGACGGAAGCCCGCGAACCCGATCGCCAGCAGGACCAGGGTCACGGCGCCCACCCCCAGGAGCCCCGACCAGTCCGGCGAGTTCGTGATCATGGGGACGTGGTGGAGCGGACTTATGGCCATGGCCGTCTCAGAGAGGTTGAAGCTCGGGCCGAGCAGGGTGATCGCGAACGTGGCCACCACGGCCAGCCAGGCGATTGCGCGGATCCGGGGCAGCGCCCCGACGGCAGCCACCCCCACGGCCACGAGCGCCCACGCGGCGGGGATGGTGACGGCGGTCTGGGCCACGACGTCTGCGAAGTTCACGGTGTCCACCTGAGGGGAGGCCACCGCGCCGATCGCTGTACCGGCCACGAGCATGATGACGGCGGTGGCGGCGAACGCCAGCAAGACGTTGCTCGCGAGGTAGCTGGGGCGTCGCAGGGACCCGGCGAGCAGGGGGGAGACCCGGTGCTCCAGCTCCTCCGAGTGGATGCGGAGCACCATCTGCAGGCCCGCCACCGCGGAGACGATGCCGAGGAGCTGGAGGAACGTGGTGAGAAAGGCGAATGTCATGGCATCGGGATCCACGATCCCCGCGGCGAGGACCTCGGTCATCACCGGGTTCTCCCGGATGAGGTCCGCCATGGACGGTGCCATGTTGCCGATCATGGTGCCGAACAGGCCGAGCCCCACCACCCAGCCGATGAGGGAGCCGCGGTTCAGGCGCAGCGCGAGCCAGGGGATGGTGGCCGAGAGCCTGCCTCGCTCCGGGCCGCCACGCTGCGGGAACAAGCCCAGCCCGAAGTCGCGGCGCGACTGCAGCCAGAATGCGAGCGCGCCGAGGAGGATGGCCACGGCGAGGGCGAGCAGGAGTGGGAGGGCGTTGCTCTCGAACTCGGGTGAGACGGGCATGGCCTCCTGGGCCCACCCGAAGGGTGTCAGCCACAACAGCCATTCCGCGGCGCCGGTGGAGTCCACATACCCGCGCAGCGCGTAGAGGGTGCCGATGGTGGCCACGCTGAGGGTGTTGGCCACCTGGGAGTCGGCGGCAACCTGGGCGGCAATGGCGGCCACCCCCGCGAACACGAGCGCGCAGGCGGTGAAGCTGCCGGCGATGGTCAGGGTGATCTCGGGGTCGCCCCCCACGGCCACGGTCACCAGCCACGTGACCAGTCCCAGCGCGAAGGCGGCGATGGTGGCCACCGTGAGGGCAACAGCCAGGCGGGACCCCCGGGAGATGGCGCCGGAGGCGACGAGTTCCGCCTGTCCGGAGTCCTCATTGGCGCGGCTGTTTCGGATCACGATGAGCGCGCCCATCAGCGCGGAGAAGAACGCCCCCAGCTGGCCGGCGCGCCACAGGTTGAAGCCGTCGCTGGTCAGGAGGTCTCCGACGCGTCCGAAGATGACGGACATGGCAGGGTTCGCGCCCAGCATGGTGGCGAGCATCTGCCGGTCCGCCGGGTCCGGCCAGACGCCGTCGTAGGCCACGATCGAGGATGCCGACCAGAAGGTCAGGAGGATGATCCACGGAACGATCCGTCCGACGTCGTGCCGCAGGGTGGCGCGCAGAAGTGGGAGGGCGCCGCGGGTGCCGCTCACCGGCTCTCCCGGTACAGGTGCAGAAAGAGATCGTCCAGCGAGGGCGGCGAGACCGTCAGGCCACCGAGGCCGTAGGGCATGAGCGCGGTGAGGGCCTCGGTGACCCGGTCCGGGGCCACGGTGGCGGTGAGGCGGCCATGAGGGTCGAGGTGGGCCTCGTCCAGTGCGGGGATGGTGGCCCACGAGTCCGGGGTGCGCTCGAGTGTGGCATTGATGGTGACGTGCATCTGCGCGCGGAGGTCCTCGAGGGAGCCGGTCTGGACCACGCGGCCCTGGCGGATGATGCTCACCCGGTCGGCCAGTGCCTCCACCTCGCTCATGATGTGGCTCGAAAGCAGGATCGTGCGCCCGCGCTCCTTCTCCTCCAGGATCACCTCCTGGAAGA
>JAAZBW010000345.1 GCA_012513625.1 Actinomycetales bacterium
CTCCGGCTCCGGTAAGTCGACGCTGCTCTACAGCGTCTCCGGCCTGGACACGATCGACTCGGGCTCGATCTCGCTGGATGGCGTCGACCTGACCTCGCTTACTGCGGACGGCCTCGCCGACACCCGGCGCGAGCGCATGGGGTTCGTGTTCCAGCAGCCCACCCTGCTCCGGAACCTCGGACTCCTGGAGAACATCGTGCTCACCAGTTCGCTCGATCGGATCGGGACAGCCGGCGATCGCGTGGAGAGGGCCCGCGAGCTGATGGAACGCGCGGGGATCTGGGAGCTGCGGGATCGGATGCCCTCCCAGGTCTCGGGTGGGCAGCTCCAGCGCGCCGGCATCTGCCGGGCCCTCATGCGCCGGCCCCGCATCGTCTTCTGTGATGAGCCGACCGGTGCGCTGAACAGCCTGGCCGCCGCCGAGGTGATGGGCCTCCTCGAGGAGATCAACGCGGACGGCACGAGCCTGCTGGTGGTCTCACATGACGCGCACGTCGCGGCACGCGCCGACCGGGTGGTGTTCATGCGGGACGGCCGGATCGTGGACGAGCTGGCGCCCACCGGCAGCGGCGAGGAGCGCGTGCGGGTCCTCACCGAGCAGCTCAGCCATCTCGGAATCTAACGGCTCAGAGGGAGGCCGCAAGCGCGTCGAGACGCGCGAGCGTGGACTCCTTCCCGAGGATCTCCATTGACTCGAACAGGGGAGGGGAGACACGTGCCCCGGAGACGGCCACGCGCAGGGGGCCGAACGCGAAGCGGGGCTTGATACCGAGCCCCTCCACCAGGGCGGCACGGAGGGCGGACTCGATCTCCGCCGTCGTGAACCCGTCCAGGGAGGCGAGCGCGGCGCGGGCAGCCGTGAGCACCTGACCCGCGTCCTCCTTCAGGGTGGCGCGGGCGTCCTCGGCCACCTCGAGCTCTGCGTCCGGGGTGAGCAGGAACTGCACCATCGGCCGCACGTCCGCGAGCGTGGTGATGCGCTCCTTCACGATCGGGACGGCGGCACGGACCACCACGGCGCCGCGCTCGTCGAGGCCCGCGCCGGAGAACTCGAGATGCTCGAGCACCCGCTCCGCGAGATCGGCATCCGAGAGTTCGCGGAGGTAGTGGCCGTTCAGCCAGTCCAGCTTGGCCATGTCAAACACAGGGCCCACGGTGTTGACGCGGGACCAGTCGAAGGACTCGGTGAACTCCTCGAACGTGGCCACCTCGCGGTCCTCCTCCACAGGCGGGTACGCGAGGAGCTGCAGGAAGTTGCGCACTGCTTCCGGCAGGTAGCCGTTCTCACGGAACCAGGTGAGGCGCGCGGCCGGGTTCTTGCGCTTGGAGATCTTGGACCTGTCCGGGTTGCGCAGCAGCGGCATGTGGGCGAACTCCGGCAGCTCCCAGCCGAGCCAGCGGTAGAGCAGCAGGTGCTTCGGGGTGGAGGAGATCCACTCCTCGCCGCGCACCACGGTGGTGATCTCCATGAGGTGGTCGTCCACCACCACGGCAAGGTGGTAGGTGGGGAAGCCGTCGGCCTTGAGGATCACCTGGTCGTCCGGGAAGGGGGCGCGCACCTCGCCGCGCACGAGGTCCTGGAAGGAGGTGGGGGCATCCTCCGGCACGTACATGCGCACCACCGAGTTCTCGGAGTAGCCGGGGAGAGCAGCCCGCTCCTCGCGGGTCATGCCGTGGCACAGGCGGTCGTACCCGGTGGTGGCCTGCTTGGTCCGCTCCTGCTCGGCGCGCATCTCCGCGAGCCGCTCGGTGGAGCACCAGCAGTGGTAGGCGTGCCCGTCCGCGAGCAACTGGTCCACATACGGGCGGTAGGTCTCGAGCCGCTCGGACTGGCGGTAGGGGCCGTGCGGGCCCCCCACATCCGGGCCCTCGTCGTAGGTGAGGCCGAGCCACCGCAGCGTTGAGTAGATCTGCTCCTCGGAGCCCTCCACGAGCCGATTCTGGTCAGTGTCCTCGATCCGGAGCACGAACTGCCCGCCCGTCCTGCGGGCCCAGGCCAGGTCGAAGAGCGCCTGGTAGGCGGTGCCCACGTGGGGATCTCCGGTGGGGGAGGGGGCCACGCGGGTGCGGGCGGGACGCGGGGCGGCGCCGGACGCGTCGGCGGTGGCCGCGGTGGTGGCGGCGGTGGTGGCGGCGGCGAGGGAGCCGGAGACAGTGTCAGTCATGATGCGGCCCAGCCTAGTCGGCGCCGACGGCCCGCCCGCTCCGCCCGATCCGCCCGCTCCGCCCGCTCCGCCCGCTCCGCCCGCCCGGCTCGGCGTTCCCGCTCAGCCCGCCCGGCTCGGCCCGCCCGGCTCGGCGTGCCCGGCTCCGCCCGCCCGGCTCGGCGTGCCCGGCTTGGCCCGCCCGGCTCGGCGTGCCCGCTCCGCCCGCCCCGACCCCATGACAACGGCACTTGCCATCGAATGATGCACTCTGGAGGCCATTTTCGTGCCCCTCTCGGTGGCAACAGTCAGGTTCATCAGTTGCCATGGCTGACGGTGGGTGATGGGTGGCGGATTCGGGCAGGGCGGGGGCGACGTCTGGAGGAATGGGTGGCGGATTCGGGCAGGGCGGGGGCGACGTCTGGCGGAATGGGTGGCGGA
>JAAZBW010000346.1 GCA_012513625.1 Actinomycetales bacterium
ACTGTGTGGTTAGGTTCCCGCAAATCCCCCGCCGACTGTGTGGTTGAGTTCCCGCAAATCCCCATCGAGTGTGTGCCGTAGTACTTTCGCCACACAGTCGGCGAGAAACTAACCACACAGTCGGCGAGATTGTTTCTGGGGGTTGACCCTCACGTGGCGTCAGGCACCAACATCGAAGCCGTGAGAGATTCTGTAACCATGACGGATCGTGCACCGAACCTGCGGCGAGTGGACCCGGTCAACCCGGGGTCCGCCGTCGCCGGAACGGGGAGGACAGAGCGGGGTGGGGGCGAGAACCCTGGCCCGGCCGCGGACGGAACTGCAACGGAGGCGAACGACGAGTGGCTCACGGTGGGCCAGGTGGCTGAGGCGTGCGGCATCAGTGTGCGCACCCTGCACCACTGGGACCAGATTGGGATTGCGCAGCCGAGCGGCCGCACACACGCGGACTACCGGCTGTACAGCGCTGAGGACGTGGCCCGCATCCAGCGGGTGCTCGTTTACCGGGAGCTGGAGATCCCGCTGGCCGCAATCGCGGAGCTCCTGGACGATCGCGAACAGGACTCTGCGGGGCACCTGCTCCGCCAGCGCGAGCTCCTGAACAAGAGAATTTCGCGCCTGCAGGAGATCGTCTCCGCAGTTGACCTGATGTTGGAGGAGGACATGGACATGCAACCGCGTACCGCGAAGGAGCAGGCGGAGGTCTTCGGGAAGCAGTGGGAGGCAGAGGCAGAGGAGCGCTGGGGTGAGTCGGACGCGTGGCGCCAGTCGCGCGAGCGGTCGGCGCGCCTGAGCGGCAGCGACTGGGAGCGCATCAAGCAGCAGGGTGACACCCTGAATGCTCAGCTCGGCGCGGCCGTCGCCGAGGGCGTGGAGCCCGGGAGCGAGCACGCGAACGCGCTCGTGGAACGGCATCGCGCAATGGTCTCGGACTTCTACGACTGCACCCACGCCATGCAGGTGCTGCTCGGCCGCATGTATATCCAGGACCCGCGTTTCACCGCCACCTACGAGGCCGTCCAGCCGGGCCTGGCTCAGTGGTTGACCACCGCAATCGATGCCAACGCCCTCGCGAAAGGGGTGGACCCGGACACGGCTCAGTGGGGGTAGTGCTCGGATCCGGCCGAACCTGATCGGCGGCGGGTGGACGGCGCACTGGCGCTGGACTGGGGGGCGCGCCGGCGGCGGATCGGCAGTGAGTTGACGGTGGGCCGGGGGTGGCCCGGAGGCAAATCGGCGGCGGAGTTCGGTGCCGGGCCTGTCGCAGGCGCGCGGCCTCGAGACCGGCAGAAAGTCGTCTAATCGCGGGTCCGGGGGCGGGCGAAAACATCCGCCTCCGGCCCTGCCGCAGACGCTCGGAAAGAGCCCTGTTCGCGCCCGACGAATACCGGCCCAAAGGCCTAGCCGTGACCCAACTCACGGCATAGGGTGGATGGCATCCGAACAGCCCAGATCCTCACTGACGAGGAAGATATCGGAGGAGACCATGACCGATAGCACGCTCGAGACAGAAGAGCTGGCGGCGCCGCAGAGCTGGATCGAAGAGGTCTGCGACGCCCTCGGCATGAGCCGCGAGAAGCTCGATGCCGTGAAGCCCACAGTCGCCGAAATCGTGCAGAAGGTAGCCGACACCCAGCAGAAGGGTGACGCGGGCCTGACCGCGTTCATGATCGGTTTCGCCGCCGCCAAGGATGGCGATTTTTCGCCGGAGTCCGTTGCCGCGCGGGCCAACGCCGTTCACCACCTCATCGGATAGCAGCGAACTCGCCCACGGCGCCCGCACCCGGCCGGAGGCTGGGAGGGCGCCGTCGGCGTACTCTGGCACGGATGATCCCCGACGACGACGCCCGCCGGCCCGGTCCGGACGCCCACTCCGCCGAGGGTGCGGGAGGACCGCGGGGGCCGCAGCCGGGGGACCCCACCTCTGTCCGGATCGATGCCTGGCTCTGGGCCGTGCGCCTCTTCAAGTCCCGCTCGCTCGCCAGCGCCGCGTGCAAGGCGGGACACGTGAGGCTCAACGGCGAGCGGGCGAAACCGGCCGCCCCTGTGAAGCCCGGAGACGGGATCGAGGTGCGTGGCGGCGAACGGCCGCGGATCGTGATCGTGGAGCGCCTGCTCGCCCGTCGCGTGGGCGCGCCGATCGCACAGGCGGCCTACCAGGACCACAGCCCTCCGCCACTCCCGCGAGACATCCTCCTGGTCCCGCGCCGGGCCCGGGGCGCCGGGCGGCCCACCAAGAAGGAGAGGCGGGACATCGAGAGGCTTCGCGGCTACTGACTCCGCCGGTCCGCTCCTGCGGGGATGGCGCGCGTTCCGCTTCCTCCCCGGGGTGGTCCCCACAAATCCTTCTGAGGCGGGACGACGGGCGGCGCACTGCGACTGTAGTGTCGCGACATGAGAGCACAACGAGGTGCGCATATCCGCACAGCGGCCACCCTGGCGTCCGTGGTGGCCCTCTCCGCATCCACGCTGGCGGCGTGCGGCACCGGTTCGCCGAGCGAGCCGAGCACTACTGAGAACCAGATTGTTGCCGAGAGCCCCTCTCCGATCCGCACGGAGTACTCGCCCTCACGCGAGCCAACGGAGACCGAGAAACCGACCACGGAGGCTTCCGCCACCGAGGAGCCAACTACCACCGCGCCTGCGACCACGAATCCGCCCACTACGGCGCCGCCGGCGACCACCCCGCCCACCACGGCGCCGCCGACCACTAAACCGCCGGCTCCGCCGTCGAGCCAGGCGCCGTCCGCGTGGGCGGGGAAGGACTGGGAGGTGCTCCCGGGAGTGGGAAACAACGTGGCGCTGACATTCGACGGAGGTGCCTCCAACAAGGCCGTGGGAGCCATCCTGCAGACTCTGCAGGACCACGGCGTGACGGCCACGTTCTTCGTGACCGGAGAGTTCGCGCGCAACTACCCGGATGACGTTCGGGCGATGTCCAACGCAGGGTTCCCGGTGGGCAACCACTCGGACACGCACCCGGCGTTCTCCACCAGTACGAACGTGGTGATCCGCGCCGAGCTCGCCGCAGCCGAACGGGACATCAGCGCGCTGACCGGCGCCACCACCAAGCCCCTCTTCCGGTTCCCGTTCGGTGATCGCACCAACCTGGACATCCAGGTGGTGAACGGCGAGGGTTACGTCCCGTTCCGGTGGACGGTGGACTCGCTCGGCTGGCAGGGACTGCAGAACGGCACGCGCAACGGACAGTGGGTGTGCGACCGGGTGCTGAACACGGCCACGCCGGGCCAGATCGTGCTGCTCCACGTGGGCGGACATCCCCAGGACGGTTCCACCCTCGATTCCGATGCGCTGGACTGCATCATCGATGGGCTGCAGGCGAAGGGCTACGGGTTTGTGAACCTGCGGGACGTGGTGGGCTAGTGGCGTAGCGATCGCGCGGCGGGTGGTGACGGCCCGGCGCGGGGCGAGGGGCGGGCGGATGGTGATAGCCGGGCGGGTAGCGTTGACCGCATGACTGAGCGTCACCCGGACCTGCCGGGCCCCCTCGACCTGCCGAGCCTCCCCGACCTGCGGATGAACGACGGCCACACGATCCCCGCGATCGGCTTCGGCACCTGGAAGATGCCGCGCGGGGATGTGGCTCACTCCATCCGGGCGGCACTCGGAGCCGGATACCGCCTCGTCGACGGAGCCGCGCTCTACGGCAACGAGGTGGAGGTGGGCCACGCAATCACGCAGGATCCGGAGGTGCCCCGGGAGGACATTGTCCTCACCACCAAAATCTGGAACGACCGGCAGGGCCGCGAGGAGTCGCGCATCGCGTTCGAGGAGAGCGCCTCCCGGCTGAACGCCGGCGTGATTGACCTCCTCCTCATCCACTGGCCGGTCCCGAGTCTGGACCTGTTCGTGGACACGTGGAGGACCTTCATCGAACTGCGCGAGGAGGGCCGCGTGCGGTCCATCGGCGTTTCGAACTTCGGGGTGGCGCACCTCGAGCGGCTTATCGGAGAGACCGGCGTGGTCCCGGCCGTGAACCAGGTGGAGCTGCACCCGTTCCTGCCGCAGCGGGAGCTACAGCAGTACCACGCGGAGCACGGGATCGTGACGGAGGCGTGGAGTCCGCTGCATCAGGGCACGCGGCTGCTACTGGATTCGCGGATCCGCCAGATTGCGGAGCGGAACTCCATGACTCCCGCGCAGGCGGTTCTGGTGTGGCACCTGGCTCAGGGGATCGTCGCCCTGCCCAAGTCCGTGACGCCCGCACGTGTGAGAGAGAACTACGAGGCGATCGGGCTCTCGCTGCCGGGGGAGGACCTCGCCGCGATCGACGCCATGGCGGACGGTTTGCGCCGCGGCCAGAACCCGGACGAGATGTAGGGACCGGAACTGTCCTGGGGAAATGGAGCCAGCACCCGTCCCGCGGAACCATCCCCGCGGAACAGAAACGCCGAGTGTGTGCCCACTTTGGGCACACACTCGGCGTTCTGCTTGACGAAACCCGA
>JAAZBW010000347.1 GCA_012513625.1 Actinomycetales bacterium
AGAGTCGGACTCGGAGCGGGACCTGCGGGTGGGCGGGATTGGGGACGTGCCGGTGGGGGTGTTCGGCCGGGAGCTGGACTACCTCGCGCTCGGGCATCTGCACGGGCCGCAGGTGGTGAAAGGGGGCGTGGAGGCGCGGTACTCGGGATCGCCCCTCGCGTTCTCGTTCTCGGAGCGGAGCCACGCCAAGTCCTCGGTGATCGTGGACCTCTCCGGCGGTTCGGTGGGCGTGGAGACCGTGGAGGCGCCGGTGGTGCGCCGGCTCGTGGAGATCTCTGGGCCACTCGAGGACCTGCTCTCGGGCAGGCACGATGCGGCGGCAGACGCGTGGGTGAAGGCCACGGTCACGGACACGCACCGGCCGGAGCACATGCGGGAGAGGCTCGTGGAGCGATTCCCGTGCGCGATCGTCACGCTGCACGTGCCAGCGGTAGAGCTGGAAGATGTGCGCGGCGTGGCGGTGAATTCGAGTGATCCGCACGAGGTGTTGGACTCGTTCGTGGAAGAGACCACCGGCCTCCCGGCGGACGCGGAGGAGGCCGAGGTCCTACGCCGCGCCTACGAGTGGGCGCGGGAGGCGGTGGCCTGATGCGGGTGCGCCGCCTCGCATTCCGGGCGCTCGGCCCCTATCCGGGCGAGCACACGGTGGATCTGGACCGGCTCGCGGTCTCCGGCCTGTTCCTCCTGTGCGGGCCCACGGGCTCCGGAAAGTCCACAATTATCGATGCGATCACGTTCGCGCTCTACGGCAGCATCGAGGGGGTGAAGGAGCGGCTCCACTCGGACCACGCAGAGCCGGGTGTGGAGCCGTACGTGGAGCTCGTGTTCGAGACGTCTGCGGGGCTGTACCGGGTGTGGCGCTCGCCCGAGTACCAGCGGCCCAAGCTGCGCGGCACGGGCACCACCACGCAGAACACCCAGGCGAAACTGTTCCGGCTCACCTCGGAGGACCAGATTGGGGAGGCCGGATCCGGAGAGCTCGTGAGCGCCCAGGCGAGCGAGGCCGGCGCGGAGATCCAGGAGCTGGTAGGACTCAGCAAGGACCAGTTCCTCCAGACCATCGTACTCCCGCAGGGTCAGTTCGCCCGCTTCCTCACCACCAAACCGGACGAGCGGCAGAAGCTCCTGCAGACCATCTTTAATACCCGTGTTTTCCAGGAGACGCAGGAGTACCTGCGCACCGAGTCGCTGCAGGCGGGCGAGTCCGTGAAGAAGGCACGTCAGGCGGTGGCAACGGCGCTCACGGCGCTGTGGGGTGACCGGGAGGGCGCGCCGGAGATCGTCGAGACCACCTGGAAGGACACCGCACCGCTGCGAGCGGCGGGCACGGAGCTGGTGGGCGGCGTACGGGGCGCGGCAGCCAGGCTGGAGGCAGAGGCGGCGGCCGCGAAGGGGCGAGCCGATGGCGCGCTCATGCGGCTGCGGTCAGCGCAGCGGCTCACGGGGCTGCTGCTACGCCGGGAGCGGGCGCGGGCTGTACTCGCCTCTCACGAGGAGCAGGCGGACGAGATGGCGGCCGGGCGGGCCCGGTTCCGGCGCGCCACGGCGGCGGGCGGGCTCCGCTCCACGCTCGCCCGGGCGGACGAGACGGCGGCGAGCTCGCGCACCGCTGCGGCCGCAGTGACGGAGGCGAGGGCGCGTGCCGGTGGGGAGATTGCGGCCCTCGAGCGGGAGGGCCTGGACGCGCTCCGGGACTCGTTCCGGGCCCGGCTCACCGCGCTCGAGGAGGTACGCGGGCGGGAGGCCGCGCTCGCCGCGCAGGAACGAGAGCTCGAGAGGCTCGCCCAAGAGGCGGCGGGCCAACGTGCCACGCGGGAGCAGCACCAGCAGCGCCTGGACACCATCCCACGCGAGCGGAGCGCCCTCCAGGAGAAGGTTACGGAGGCAGCCGCAGCCGAGGCTCGGCTCCCCGCCCACGCTGCGGAAGTGGAGCGGCTCTCCTCGCTCGAGAAGACGGCCCTCCGTTTCGCCGGTGTGGAAGCGGAGGCGGCCAAGGCCGCGAAGCGCGCGGCCGCCGCGCAGCATGAGGCGGAGGCCGCTCTCCGGCACGAGATGGAGATGCGGGACAGCTGGCTCGACGGGATCGCGGGAGACCTTGCGGCGGAGCTGCAGGATGGCCGGGCGTGCAAGGTGTGCGGCTCCACGGAGCACCCCTCCCCCGCCCGGAGGGCGGCGGGCTCCGCCACCAAGGAGACGGCCGAGGCGGCGCGAGCCACGCGCGTGAGCGCAGACACCGCGGTGGCCGAGGCCCTCACGGAAGCGAACCGCCTCGTCACACAGGCAGAGGAACTGGGCGCCCAGCTCGGAGGACGGGGCACAGCGGAAATCTCGGCGGCGCTCACCGCGGCCCGGGATGGGCGCGTGCTGGACGAGGTCCTCGCGGCCCAGCGGGAGGACCTCACCGAGAAGGTGGGCGCACTCGCCACAGAGGAGGAGACGCTCCGGGCCGCCATCACGGAGGCGGGCGAGGCACTGAGCCGCGCCAAGGAGCAGTCCGCACGCATCAGCGGAGAGGTGAGCGAGGCGCGTTCCGCCGTCGAGAAGGCGCGCGGCGAGCACGCGAGCGTCTCCGAGGCGCTGGACGCCGCCGGGGAGCGGCTCCGGGCGGTGGAGTCCGTCCGGGCGGCGCTCACGGAGGCTGCAGCGGCCGAGCGGGATGCTCACACGGTGGCGTCCTCGCTGGTGGACGCGAGCCGGGACGCTGGGTTCGAGAGCGTGGAGGAGGCGCGCGCCGCCCTCCTCCCGGAAAGTGAACTGCGGGAACTCGAAGCGACGGTGAGGACGTGGGACGCGGAAGCCGCCTCGGCCACCGCCACGCTCGCCGAGGAGGAGATCTCCGCCCTCACGGGAGCCGAGCAGCCGGAGGTAGAGCGGCACCGCGCGGAGTGGGAGGAGCTTACTGCCCTCTCCGAACAGGCGGGGGACCGCCGGGGCGCGGCCCGCCGGGACGCGGAGGAGGCAGCGCGCTGCTTCCACGAGTTCGAGGGTGCCCTCGACGCCGAAGCCGCCATGGCAGAGGGAGTGCGCGCGCTCGTGCGCATGGCCAGAGTGGTGCAGGGGAACAACAGCCGCTCCATGCGGCTCACCACCTATGTGCTGCTCCGCCGGTTCGAGGATGTGGTGCGTGCCGCCAACATGCGGCTCGCCACCATGTCCGACGGGCGCTACGAGCTCCGTCGGGCAGACGAGGAGGGCGGCCAGCGGGCCCGCGGGCAGGGCCTCGGGCTCGAGGTCATGGACTACACCACCGGCAAGGTGCGCTCCCCGCACACGCTCTCGGGCGGCGAGACCTTCTATACCTCGCTCGCGCTCGCCCTCGGCCTCGCGGATGTGGTCACGGACGAGTCGGGCGGCATCCAGCTGGGAACCCTGTTTGTGGACGAGGGCTTCGGCACGCTGGACGCGGACACGCTCGAGAACGTGATGCGGGTGCTACAGTCCCTCTCGCGTGGAGGCCGGGCGGTGGGGATCGTGTCCCACGTGACGGAACTTCGGAACCAGATCCACGAACAGATCCAGGTGGACCACCGCCGGGAGGGGAAGGGCTCCACCCTCACCGTGGTGGCCTAGCGGCGGCGGACCCGCAGCCCCCGGCTGCCTCACGCCCACATCCACACCCACACCCACAGGTCACGCCGACTGTGTGCCCTGGGGTGGGATTCGCCAACCCAAGGCACACAGTCGACGGAAGCGGGTGGGAGTCAGACGCCGAGCTGGGCGCGGAGCTGGTCGAGCTCGGCGGCGTCATACCAGAGGAGTTCGCGCTCGCCGAGCCGCTCGTAGGCGGCCTCGTCACCGCCCGCAGCGGCGGCCACCTCGCCTTCGGCCGCCTCCTCGTCCGCGTGGACTGCGGCCACGAGTTCCCAGCGGATCGGGAGCCGGGGCGCAAGCGCCGTCTCGATCTCCTGCTCGCCGGCGGGGCCGAGCTCGGGATCGGGCACATCGGCGGCGATGACGATCCGGAGCGGGCGATCGCCCCGCTCCGAGACCAGGCGGACCGAGTCATCGGCGGCGGCGAGGAATGCCACGAGCTCGAGCATCTCGTCGTCGTCCTCGGAGAGTTCGCGGCGCAGTGCCGGGGTGACACCGTGGACGCGGGCCGGCTCGAGCGCTGCCGCAGCGAGGTCCTGAAGGGTGGCGGGGAGGTAGACGCGCATACTGTCAGTCTGCCCGCTCGCCTCCCGCACCTGCAGCCAGGGACGCGGGGTGGCGCCGATCGCGGCCCCGGAGGATGGCGTTTGCCATCAGGTAGCCGAGCCAGAAGAGCGCGAGGGTCACACTCACGGCGAGCGCCTCGTAGAGCGGGCTCGGCAGGCCCGCGAGGATCGGGCGGTCGCGCAGGTAGAAGTAGTTGCCGCCCACGAGCGGATTCACCACGAGGACAACGAGGAAGTACGCGAGGAACCAGCCGAACGAGCGCCAGAGCGCCGGCGCCGTGGGCCGCCAGCCGTACGCGATCACCGCGAACACGGGCAGCAGGATCGTCAGCACGTGGCTGACCACGAAGGACCACCCGATGGCGTGCGTGATGGGATAGATGCGCTGCGGGAGCAGGAACGTGAGGTAGGCGAAGAGCCCCAGGTAGAAGGCCACGTCCATGACGCGGCGGTTGCGCGTGGCGAGGAAGACGATCCCGAGGATCGTGGAGATCCGGGAAATGTGGAGTGGCAGCGCCTCCGCCAGATCGAAGGACGTCTCCGTCACGTACCAGGCGTAGAGCGCGGCGAACTGGGCCACCGAGGTCCCGAGTAGCACCCGCCGCAGCCGCTCCCGGTGCCGCCGGACCCACGTGCGGCCGAGCAGCAGCGCCGCAAGGCACGCGAGCATGATGCCGATGTAGAGCAGGTGGTCCACCCCAAAGAGCGGGATGAACGGCGTATCCACATCCCAGAACGTGTTCATCCGCCTCAGGGTACGCGGCGCCCCCGCAGCGCGCGGCGCCGCACCCCGATGCGGCCCCCGGTCACGGCCTCTGTCAGCTGGTAGATGGCGGCGAGCGCAGCCGAGTCCGGCGCCACGTCCGCGAGGAATGTGCCCTGCAGCAGGGCCGTGTCAAAGCCCTGGCGGTCGTAGGGGACCACGATCGCGTCCCCCACCCCGGCGAACCGCGAGAGCGCCTCCTTCACCGCGTGCTGCGGGGACGGGCCCGTGACCCCGGACCTGGACTTGGAGACCACCACCACGTCCCGTGCGCTCGTGCGCGGCCGTACGGACAGGAGTTCCACGAGCCGCCAAACGCCCACGGGGTCCGCGGCGCCCACGGTCACGAGGACGTCCGCCTCCCGGAGGGCGGTCTCGCGGGCGCCGTCACGGGCTGGGCCGAGCCCATCTCCCTCGTCCTCCTCCCAGCCGCCGGTCACGTCCACGACCGTCCAGTCGTACGAATCGCGGCACCGGTCGAGGACCACGGAGAGCGCCGAGGAGGGCACCTCGCGCCACCGGTCGGGGCGGGTGAGGCCGGTGAGCACGGCGAGCCGGCCGACCCCGCGGGCGGCCCGGTCGAGGGAGACCTCGTCCAGCCGGCCGTTCGCGGCCGCACGGGCTGCGGCGGCCACGCCCGAGGAGTCCTCCACCAGGCCGAGCACCTGGGTGAGTGAGGGCGAGCGGGTGTCTGCGTCCACGAGGCAGGCGGAGGCACTCTCCGAGAGGGTGCGGGCCACGTTGGCGGCGATCACAGTCCGGCCGGGCGACCCCGTGGTTCCCCAGACCGTCACGATTTTTCCGCGGGCCGGGGCCTCCTCGCTCTCCCGACGGCGTGGCCCGCCTTCCGCGGCGGATGCCTCCCCCCGTTCGGGTTCGGCCACGTCCGGAAGCGAGCGCAGGCGGGTGAGGGCCTCGACGACCGCGCTTGCCGGAGCCCCGGTCTCAACCACGGCGTCGCACCCGAGGGCAGCCACGCGTCCCGCGTCCTCCGGACTCGAGATGCCGAGCACCCCGGCGCCGGCGCGGTGGAGCCGGTCCACCACCTCGCGGTCGATGCCGAGGTGGGAGGCGGAGACCACCGCGAGCGCTCCGCGGCCGGTGGCGGCCACGGCGAGGAGTTCGGTCACGTCAGCACAGCGGCGAGCCACCACGAGCCCGGGCGCGCCGGAGATGGCGCGGACCAGCTCCGGTTCCCGGGGGCCGGTGACGCAGAGCAGGACGGGCGTGTCCACTACTCGGCCGTCCGGGGAACCACAGCCATGCTTCCGCCGTCGTTCATCGCGGTTAGTACGGTGCCCACCTGGCCGGAGTCGAGCAGCAACTCCACAGAGGCGCCGCGGGCGGAGAAGGCGGAGGAACTCTCCACGAGACCGCGCACCACCACGTCCTCGATCACGGGGAAGGAGGCTGCGCCGTCGTCCGGACTGAGCCAGAGGTCCACGCGGGAGCCGGCGACGACCAGCGGAGAGAGGTCCCCGTCCACAGTCACCACCACCGTACGGACGTCGATTTCGGCCACCACCGCCGAGGCGGGGATGAGCTCGCCGGCCTCGATCACGCGGTCGGCGACCCCGGCGGGCACCGTCTCGACCGAGATGTAGAGCTCGGCGAGGTTCGGGGAGACCTCCATCGCCACCACAGCGGACTCGAGTTCCTCTCCGGGCGTGAGGGTTCGGCTCACGGCCCACACGGGCACGGTACGGCCTGCGGCCGCCACCGCCCAGGTGCCGAGTGCCACGCTGAGGGCCACGAGTACTATCCCGATCCCCAGCCGGGGGTCGCGCCACGAGGGCCGGCGAATCCGCGCTGCAGGTTCTGGTGCCACCACTCCTCCTCTTTCCTGCGCACAGCCTGCCACGGCTGGTGGACGGGATCCCGGTTATCCACAGGGCGGAAGTGCATCGGCCGGATCCGGGCGGCCGCATGGAAGAATTGGACCCATGGAGCAGCGGTTCATCGATCTGGCGGGCGTCTCCGAGTGGCTGGGCATTTCCGGCTCCCAGGCGCGCGCGATGGTGCTCTCGGGAGAGCTGCGCGGCATCCAGGTGGGCGGCCGCAACCAGTGGCGCGTGGCCATCGCGGACCTGGAGGCCTACATCGATCAGAAGTACCAGGAGAACGATGAGAGGCTCGCGGCCGAGGCAGCCGCGCGCCGCAATCAGGACGCCCCCTCCGCCTAGCCGTCCCCGAGCGTGCCGGGCGCGCAGCGGATCGAGACGAGCGCCGCCGTCGTGACGGCGAGGACCTGACCGTTCTCGGACTGGACCTCCACGTGGTCCGCCCCCACGGCGCGGAGGCGCCCGCGCACCTCGGTGTGGCAGTCGAGCATCACGGGTGCGCCGTGGTCCGCGATGCGGCGGAGTGCCACACCGATCGGGATCGCCCGGGATCCGGGGCGTGGGGCCCCGAGTGGCCCCACGGCGGCTACCCCCGCCACGATCACCAGGTGGTCTGCCACCGGGCCCTCGAGTACGAGCCAGGCATCCGCCAGTGCGCTGAGGCGCCCCGTCAGCGTGGCGCCGGTAACCGTTCGCACGGTGACCTGCCGCCCGAGCGCGCCAACGAGGCGCTCCACGAGCGCTATTCCGACCCGTTCCGCTCGTACGAGGTCCGCCACCTCGAACTCGTCCCACGCCGGATCCTCCCGGCGTGCGAGCTCATCGAAGAGTCGCTCCCACCGCTCATCGCCCTCGGTCATGCGCCCACCCTAGGGGCGGAGGTGCGGCTTCTGGCGCCAGTGCGGCCGCTTGTCCACATCCGTGAACGCGACTGGACAACAAAGCCGAACAACGGCACTCTAAAGTTACCAAACAGCATCAAACGCGATGATCGGGGACGAGATGACACAGGTGAGGATCCGCACCAACCTGGAGCGAGGCGCGGCGGGCAGCGCCGATTCTGCGCCTGTGGCGGCCATGGCCCGCGGCGTGACGGGCCTGTGGCTCGCGGCCACCGGCGGCCTCGCGGCCACCCTCCTCACGTGGACGGCCCTCGAGCTCGCCTCCAGTGGAGGCCTCTGGCGCATCGACGACGTGGTGGCGGTGGCGGTCAATGCGGTCGGCGCCCTCGTGGCTGCGTGGTACGCGCTGACGGGAGCCGCCGTGACCCTTGGGGCGCTCACCCGGCGCGGACTCGGGATCTCTCGCTGGGGCGCTCCCCTTGCGCGCCGGCTCGGCATGGGGCTGGCCGCAGCGGCGGTGGGCGCGGGCGTGATACCCGGAGCGGCATGGGCGGCCGTCCCGGACGACCTGACGGTGGGAGGGCTCGTCACGATCACGGTGGAGGACTCTGGGAGCGGCCTGGGGGCCGGGAATCCGGGTGGCGCGGACATGGTGGAGATCGACGCCCGAGCAGGTAACGGGGAGCTCGAGGCCGGATCGGGCGCGGGCACCGAGGGTGCGGGCACCGAGGGTGCGGCCGCCAGCCAGGAGGCAAACACAGCCGAGGTCGCAACGGTCCCCCCTGTGGCGCCGGTGGCCGAGTCCACCGCAGATGGCGCGGCGGTACGGGAGGCAACCCCCGCCGTCGTGCCTGCGGGCGGGACCCACGCAGGTGAGGCTCCGGTACGGGAGGTGGGCTCCGCCGTCGTGCCGGCGGGCGAGCCCAGCGCGGCGAGGGATCGAGACACGCAGCCGACTCACGCACTCGGGGCGGCCGAGGCGTACGTGGTGGAGGCCGGAGACTGCCTGTGGTGGATCGCGGAGGAGGAACTCCCGGACGATGCGGGCAACGCGCGGATCGCCGCACGGGTGGAGCAGTGGGTGGACGCGAACCCTGAGCTGCGGGCCAACCCCGACCTCATCGTGACCGGCCAGCGCCTCGCGGTGCCCGGGAGCGCATCGTGAGCGCGCTCGCCGCGGACTACGCGGTCCAGCCCGAGCGGCAGACCGCCCTGGACCCCATCCGGACGTGGGACCCGGTCACTTTCCGGATGTCCGAGCCGACGGCACAGCGGGGGGCCGCGGAGCGGCGGGCGGAGGCGCCCAGTTGGAAGGGCGAGACCGGACCGCTTCCGGATCCAGCGCAGTGGGCCGCCGCCGTGGTGCGAACCTCCGTGGAGTGCCTCCTCGGCGTGCGACCGGTGCAGCAGCTGACTCGATGGCTGGACGAACCCGTGTATGCGGCGCTCTCCCGCCGGGCGGGGCTCGCGGTACGGGTGCTCGGAGTGGCACGCGGCCGCCAGGCGCACATCCGCTCGTCCCACGCGCAGCGCATCGACGAGCACACGGCCGAAGTGGTGGTCACCCTCCACGACGGCAAGCGGTGCCGGGCCGCCGCGCTCCGGCTCGAGTGCTACCACGGCCGCTGGCTCGTGACCGCGCTCGAGATCGGGTGAGGGGAGGCCGGGCGGGCAGCTCCCGCGCATTCGGCTCGGGAGCGTTCGGCTCGGGAGCGTTCGGTTCGGGAGCGTTCGGCTCAGCGGCCAACGATCAGGCGGTACCGCCGAACTGGTTCATCATCTCCGCGAAGGAAGGGGTGGACTCAAATTCGTCCGCCGCAGCCTTCTCGGAACGGGTGGTGACCGCGTCAGCGAACCGAGCGCCGGCGAGGTCGATGCGCTCGGGGAGGGGGCGCACGTGGTCGGCCGCACTCCCCCAGTCCTCAGTGGCGGCGAAGACTGTGGTGGTCAGCACCTCCGCCTTCAGGTAGGAGAGCATCGGGCGGACCGCGTAGTCGAGTGCCAGCGAGTGGCGTGGGGTGCCGCCCGTGGCGCCGATCAGCACCGGGGTGCCGCGCAG
>JAAZBW010000348.1 GCA_012513625.1 Actinomycetales bacterium
CCGTCCACGCCACCCCCTCCGAGCAGCGAGGAGTTCGCGGCATTGACGATCACGTCGGTGTCCTGCGCCGTGATGTCTCCTCTGAGGATGCGGACCCTCACGATTCCTCCCCGAGTCCCCACGTCTCCGCGAGCAGTTCCAGCGAGCGCGTGCGCACCGCCGGATCGTGGGCGTACGTGGTGGTGATGAGTTCGTCCGCACCGGTGCGCTGCACCAGGGCCTCGAGGGAGATGCGCACCGTCTCCGGGGATCCCACGGCGCGGACCCGGAGCATCGAGTCGAGCGCCTGGACCTCGCTGACCGTGCCAACGCGGCTTGGCGGTACGGGCGGCCTAAGCCGGTCCCGCGTGCCGCGGCGCACCGAGAGGAACATCTGCTGGTGCGTGGAGAACTGGAACTGCGCCTCCTCGTCCGTGTCCGCCACCAGCACGTTCACGCCCACCATCACACGCGGCTCGGTGAGCTGCGCAGTGGGCGCCTCCGCGGAGAACATCTGCCGGTAGACGGCGATTGCGTCCTGCACCTGGTCTGGTGCGAAGTGGGCCGCGATCGAGAAGGGGAGCCCCAACTGCCCCGCGATCGAGGCGCCCGAGGTGGTGGAGCCGAGCACCCAGATCGGGACCCTGGTGCCCGCCGCCACCGAGGCCTCGATGCTCGTGGAGTTCGAGCGGCCGTTCGTGAACCAGCCGATCAGGTCCCAGATGGCGGAGGCGAAGGACTGTGGGTCCGCCGCCGTGCGGTTGAGGGCGTGCGCCGTGACCGGGTCCGTGCCCGGAGCACGACCGAGGCCGAGATCGATCCTCCCGGGAAACATCTGTGCGAGCGTGCCGTACTGCTCGGCCACGAGGAGCGGCGCGTGGTTCGGCAGCATGACGCCGCCCGAACCCACCCGGATCCGCTCGGTGAGGGCCGCTGCTCGTCCGATCAGCACCTGGGTGGCCGAGGAGGCCACCGCCGCCGTGTTGTGGTGCTCCGCGTACCAGACCCGGTGGTAGCCCAGGCGGTCCGCCAGCTGGGCGGCCTCCATGGCGGCTTCGATCGCCTCTGCCGGGCCCTGGCCCTCCGAGACGGAGACCAGGTCCAGGATGGACAGGGGAACTTGCTTCGTCATGACACCTCCAGCTTCAGACTAACCGCGGGCCGGTTGGTTCGCGTCCCCGCGCGGGGAGCGCCGGTGGGAGTGCCGGTCGGGGCACGGGGCGGTTCCCGTCCCCGCGTGTGGAGCGCCGGATGGAATGCCGGAGCGGCTATTACGCCCCATCGCGCCTCGTTCCGCGGCAAAATAGGGTCATGAAGGGCACGTACCAGGTGAACCACGGATGGATCCGCCATCCGCGCTGGTCCCCGGGCGCCCGCCTCACGCTCCGTGCCTCCCTCCACACCAACGGCAGCACTGATCCCGCGGCCGCGAAGACCGCCCTCAACGCTTTCCTCGCCACCCTCCGCCCCGCGTGGATCACCGTGGATGGCCGGCCAGAACTCGTCGCCTACGACGGCGGCGCCTGGGTGGGTCTCGAGCCTCCCCGGGACGCGAGCTCGCCCTGCCCGAACCTCCTGATCAGCGCCACCGGCGAGGACGCCGTGGAGTGGATTGCTGCGCTCGCGGAGGTGCTGCACCACTCGCTCACCACGGCGCTCCCCGGGTCCGAGATCCGGTGGGAGGAACTGGAGCCCGCACCGTTCGGACGCGCGTAGCACTCCGTGGCCGCCCAACCCGCCGTCCCGAAACGGGTGGAGCGGGAGCCGTCACCCGGTGACGCGGACGTCAGTGCCCACGAGGGTGGCGCGGAATCCGTCGTCCTCGACGTCCACGGTTCGGAGAGTGAGCCCCTCCGGGAGGCCCTCGATCTCGTGCTCGATCACGATCAGCTCCCGAACGATCTCCGTCAGGAGTTCGGAAAGCCACTGGGGTCCACCGAGGTCGATGGCTGTGGGGTCCACGGCGATCCGACCAGACTCGACGCGTACCGCGCCCTGCGCCGTCACCACCAACTCGCGCCCGAGTATCTCCAGGGCCGTCTCGATTCGGACCTCACCGTTGCCCGCCGGCCCCACCGAGGTCCCGGCCGGCAGTTCGCCCTCCACCACGTGGTACGGGACCGTTCCCGTGACATCCAGGTAGGAAGCCACGAGCCCGTTGGGCCCGGAGGTCACATCGACGCCGTGGGCCACCACGTCGTCAAACGGCGTGCCCGCGGCAACCAGGGCGCCCGCCTCGAAGCTGACGTCGCCGAGCCACACCTCGTCGACGGAGAGCGAGGCGGGCGGGGTGGGGGCGCCCGGCCTCGCGAACGGGTCCGTGGCTGCGCCCGGGTTGCCTGCCGCGACCGTGGGGGCGGACTCGGCGGCCGTCCCCACGGGCTGGGTGAGCCTCATCCAGATGATCCAGCCGGCGAGCACGAGGAGGAGGAGCATCGCCAGCGCGCCGAGGAGCCAGTCCCACACGCGGCGGCGTGCGAGGGGACGTTGGACGGTGTGCAGCGAGGAGCCAGCGGGCTCGCGCGGGTCAGGCTCGGGCACGCGCCTCCCCTCCGTGCAGGACCCGGGAGGGCCAACTACTGACCGGCCCCACGAGTGTGAGCAACGCCGGAATCAGGAGCGTGCGCACGATGAACACGTCCAACAGGATGCCCACGCCCAGCAGGAAGCCAAGTTCCTGGAAGGGTCGCAGCGGCACGAGCGCCAACATCCCGAACGAGGCCGCCAGCGCGACTCCCGCCGCGTTGATCGCGCCTGTGGACTGCGGGGTGGCCACGAGGATCGCCTCACGGAGCGGGCGTTCCCTGGCGGCCTGCCACACGTGTCCCACGGCAAAGATGTTGTAGTCCGAGCCGAGGGAGAGCAGGAGGACGGCGGCGGCGAACGGGACGTAGAAGGTGAGGTCGTCCTGTCCGAGGTGGTCCTGGAAGAAAATCACCCCGAGACCGAGGGTGGCGCCAAGGGCGAGCACGCTCGTGGCGAGCAGGTAGAGGGGTGCGACGAGTGCGCGCAGGAAGATCACCAGGAGCAACAGGTTCACCCCGAGTGCCACGGCACCGATGCGGCCAAGATCCCCGGTGGTGTCCTGGATGATCCCGGAGGCGAGGGCCGTATCCCCACCGATGTGGGTGGTGACGTCCGTGCCGAGTCCGGCGCCGGAGGCGAGGTCCGGCAGTCTCGCTGCGAGCGTCCGCAGTGAATCGACCGCCGGAGCCTCGAGCGGGGTGGAGTCGAGCACCACGAGGTATCGGACCGCGTTGCCGCTCTCCGCCGTGAAGGCACCGAGGTTGTCCGCCGTGGGGATGTCTCCCGGACCCACCACGCCCGCGACCCCGGAAAGCTGCTCGAGGGCGGCGCCGAGGGTGGCGACGGCGTCCTCCCGAGCTCCGATCCCCTCGCCCTCCAGCACGATCTCCGTGGGGGAGATGATGCCC
>JAAZBW010000349.1 GCA_012513625.1 Actinomycetales bacterium
CCCCTACGTGGGCGCGAACCTGGACATCATGCGCTCTGACACGGAAAAGGTGCGGGGGGAGAATCCGTTCGTCTTCACCAACCTGAAGACCGATGAGGGGCTCGACGAGGTCGTGGAGTGGTTCAACCACTCCGTGCTGATGAAAGACCTCGTGTGAGCTCCTCGACGCTCGGCTTCCGTGCCGCGCCGAAGAGCGAGGGCGGATATGCGGGAACCCTGTTCCTCTCGGTTGCGCGTCGGGGTGGGCGAACCCAGCCCGTCCGCACCGAGCACGGCGGGGTGCTGCGGCTGATGAAGCCGCTCTACCTCGACGATTCCGGTCAACTGACCTACGTCGTCGTCAATCCGGGGGGCGCCTACTTCGGTGAGGCCTGCCGTTTCGAGGTCGAGGTGGCACCATCCAGCCACCTGCTGCTCTCCTCGCAGGGAGCCACCCGCATCTATCGGACCCCGGAGGACCCGGCCGTCCAGGACGCCTCGTTCACAGTGGGTGCGGGAGGACGCTTCGAGTACGTCCCGGACCAGACCATCGCCTACCGCGATGCCGACTACCGCCAGACCACCTCACTGGTGGTGGCCCCGGATGCTCAGGCGTTCGTGGGGGAGATCGTGACGCCCGGCTGGGACCCGGACGGGAAACCGTTCACCTACACGGGAATGCGGCTCCGCCTCGGCGTGCGCCACGAGGACGGGGGCCTCGTCTGTGCGGACAACGTGCGGATCGTGCCCGCGGACATCGGCTCGGAGATCGACGGTGATGGCTACATGGAAAGTGCATCCCACATGGGCAGCGTGCTTGTGGTGGGTCCCCACACGGCCGATCCGTCCTACGTGGAGCGGGTGCGCGAGCTGGTGGGCCCGGACATGCGGGCAGGGGTCACCACCGGCTCCCGCCACGGCGTCTCCTGGCTCATGGTCCGGGCGCTCGCCGATTCGACGGATGCGCTCTACCGGCTCATCCTCGACGTGAACGAGCACGACCGCTCGGTCACCACCGGCCAGGGACGCCTCGACCTGCGCCGGTACTAGGCCCGTCCTCCCGCGGGGGCAGCCCGCGGAAGCGAGCGTGGTCTCGGCGAGGGTTGGTCATGAGGCGCCTCCCGGTCGACGCACGGGCCGGGGGTCTCCGCCACGGTCTGCCAGCACGCGTTCGGCCAGTTCGCGGCCTCCGACCTCCAGCGCCGCCAGGGTTGTCTCGCCCGTCCAGACCTCGCGACCCCATTCACGCACGCGCACGCGCAGCTCACCGATGAGGCTCTCCAGGTCGCCGGGTGTGTTGCGTAGTTCTTCCACGAGTGGCACCGGAAGCACGAACGCCTCATCCTCGGGCACCGCCCCGCGCAACTCCACCTGCCAGCGCGGCGAGCGTCCCTGCAGGGTCCACACTCCGCCACCGGCTCGTGTCTGGACGGGGGAGGTGCCCGGGTTGCCGAGCCGTACCACCCGTCCGTCCGGAAGGGCGACGACGAGCGCCGTCACCTCCGTCGACCAACTCCGGCCGGCCACGCGCGGGCCCGCGGAGATGATGCCACCCGCGAAGGTGACGCAGGCGTCCCGTTCCGCGAACCCCTGCGCCTGGCCCCACCACCACGCGTCGGGAAATCCGCCGCGCCCCCAGTTCTTCTCTCCGTAGGCTTGCCAGCCGTCGAGCTCGATGCGGGAGCCCTCGATCATGACGTGCCCGCGCGCCCGCCCGCCGAGCAGCCACGGGTGCCAGTACTGGTTGAGTCCGGGCACCATCTGGAAATAGCTCGAACCGCCGAACATTCGGCGGGGCCACGGTCGCGGGTCCTCGATCGTGACGTCGAGAGAATGGTCTCCCACCGCGATCCGCGCGCGGTGCGCATCGGCGAGCACCTGGTCGCCCACGATGACCCCGAGCCCTGACGCGTCCGCCGCCGCGTCCGG
>JAAZBW010000350.1 GCA_012513625.1 Actinomycetales bacterium
CCCCGCACCCACATGATCTGGGACACCGCCGCACGCACCCTCATCGGCATCCAGGAGATGGGTGTGGACAATGTGGGTGTCCTCATGGACTTCGGCCACTCTCTGTTTGGTGGCGAGACGCCTTCCGACGCCGCCCAACTCCTCATCGACCACGGCAGGCTCTGGGCGATGGACGTCAACGACAACTACCGCGGTTGGGACGATGACCTCGTGGCAGGAACTGTCCACCCGATCGAGTTGATGGAGTTCTTCTACACCCTCCGGAAGAACGACTGGCAGGGCGTGTGGCAGCTCGACCAGTTCCCCTTCCGTGAGGACTCCGTGGCTGCGGCCGACACGGCGATCCGGTTCCTCAAGCACATCTACCGCTCCCTCGATCGACTCGACATGAGCGGGCTTGCCGCCGCACAGGCGGATCACGACGCTGTGGCCGCCCACCGGCTCGTGCAGGACGCCCTGTATCCGGGCATCGGAGAGGAGTAGGACCGTGCTGTATCCACCGCAGGGCGCCGAGCCCTGGATCGGACGGATCGGGGATGCCCCCCGTGAGGAGGTGGTGGCCTTCCTCGAGGATGCCGCCCGTCGCATCCGCATCCGAGACCTGCAACTCGTCAAGACTGCGAAGGCCGGCCACATTGGTGGCGAGATGTCGATTGCGGACATCCTGACCACGTTGCTGCTCCACACCATGAACCTGGATCCTACGAACCTCGACGATCCGGAGCGGGACCGACTCGTGGTCTCGAAGGGACACGTGGCGGCGATCCTCTACACCACGCTCGCAGCGGGCGGATTCATCAACCCGGACGAGCTTGACACCTTCCTCCAGAACGAGAGCATGCTCAACGGACACCCCGCCCGAACGAAGGTGAAGGCGGTCGAGGCCAACACCGGGCCGCTCGGACATGGGCTGCCCATCGCGACCGGCATGGCACTCGGCGCCAAGATCGACGACTCCTCCCGCCGCACGTTCGTGGTGCTCGGTGACGGCGAGTTGCAGGAGGGATCCAACTGGGAGGCGATGATGTTCGCCGGGAACCAGGGACTCACCAACCTCGTCGCGATCGTGGACCGCAACCGTCTCCAGCAGGGAGCCACCACGAAGGCCACCAACTCGCTCGAGCCGCTCCCGGAGAAGCTGCGCGCGTTCGGTTGGGAGGTGGTCGAGGTGGACGGGCACGACGTCGGAGCTCTCGTTGACACATTTGCTGCGGTTCCGGCGACGTCTGCGAAGCCGACCTTCGTGATCGCCCACACCCACAAGGGCCACCCGATCTCCTACATGAGAGACAACGTGGCCTGGCATCACAGGGTGCCGAATGATTCGGAGTTAGAGCAGGCCCTCGCCGAGCTCGGGGCCGTGAAGGAGGACGCATGACCACGCGCACCACCCACGCACCGATGGCCGACGCGCCCACCTACGACGCACGGGATGCCTTCGCGGCGACCCTCGCGGAACTGGCACGGGCGGACCAACGGATTGTCGCCGTCGTCAATGACTCGGTGGGCTCGTCCAAGCTCGGAGAGTTCCAGAAGGAGTTTCCGGAGCGCACGATCAACGTGGGAATCGCCGAGCAGACCCAGGTGGGCGCCGCGGCCGGACTCGCGAACGCCGGGAAAATCCCGTTCGTCTCGTGTGCCGGCTCATTCCTCACCGCGCGCGCGATGGAGCAGGTGAAGGTGGACTGCGCCTACTCCGACTACAACGTGAAGCTGTGCGCCCAGTCCCCCGGCATGGGCTACGGGAATCTCGGCGCCACCCACCACTCCGTGGAGGACATCGCGTGGATGCGCGCGATCGCCAACATGGCAGTGGTGGTGCCCGCCGACCACCGTGAGACCGGCCAGGTCATCCGGTGGGCTGCCGAGCACGAGGGGCCCGTTTACATCCGGATCTCCCGGCTCGCGCTGCCCAACGTCACAACGGGAAATTTCGAGTTCGGGAGGGCTTCTGTCCTCGCCCGGGGTGACGACGTCACCATCGTTGCGAACGGTGTGGTCACTGTCCGCGCCCTCGCTGCGGCGGACATCCTGGTGGCCGAGGGCGTCACAGCGCGCGTGCTGCACATGCCCACCGTGAAGCCGCTCGACTCGGACGCCATCGTGGCGGCGGCACGAGAGACGGGCGCGATCGTGACGGTGGAAGAGGCCACCGCTGGCGGCGCGCTGGGCGGCGCTGTGGCAGAGACAGTGTGCGATCACCACCCCGTGCCAGTCACTCGGCTGGGCGTCCCGGACGTCTTCGCTCCCACGGGATCGGAACCGTGGCTGCTCGACCATTTCGGCATGTCTCCCGAGGGGATCGCGGCTAGCTGCCGTGAGACGATTGAAAAGAAGGCGTAAAGCTTTCACCGATTCGGTCACAGGGAAGGGGGCGTGCAGATGGCCGTGCCGGTAGCACGCCCCCACCCCTCAGCGGGCCCCGAGGATCTCCGCCTTATCGCCCGGATCGCACGGATGTACCACGAGCAGGGGCTGCGCCAGACCGAGATTGCCCGGCGTCTCCACCTTTCCCAGACCAAGGTCTCGCGCATGTTGCAGAAGGCCGTGGAAATCGGGATCGTTCGAACGGTGGTCACGCTCCCCGAGGCGGTGCATGCCGAACTCGAAGAGTTGCTCGAGCAGAGCTACGGCCTCGAGGAGGTGGTGGTGGCGGATGTGCACGAGGGAGACGGCTCATCGCTGCGTGCTCTCGGCGCCGCCGCTGCGCACAGCCTTGAGGCGAGCCTTCGTGAGGGCGACGTGGTTGGCATCTCTTCGTGGAGCGAGACCCTGCTGGCCGCGGTGGATTCCATGCGGCCGCTGCGCGGCCTCGGCGCCGACTCCGTGGTGCAACTCGTGGGAGGTCGGGGCAGCCCCCGCGTCCAGGTACTCGCCACCGGGATGTTGGAGCGGCTGGGGTCGCTGCTGGGCGCACCCACGCTGTTTCTCCTCACACCCGCCGTGCTGGGATCCTCACAGGCTCGGGATGAGTTGATGAAGGATCCGGCGCTCGGCGAGGTAATCACGGCATGGGAGCACATCAGTGTGGCACTCGTGGGCATCGGAAACATCCAGATGTCTCCGATGCTCGCGCAGTCCGGTGTGACCCTCGCTCCGGACGACCGCCGCGAGCTTGCAGCCGCAGGAGCCGTGGGCGATGTGTGCCTCCGCTACTTCGATGCTGAGGGCAAGGCGGTGGAGACCGGCTTCGATCACCGGGTGCTCGCGATCGACGAGGCCGCGCTCAAGCGCGTGCCGCGTCGAGTGGGCGTGGCCGGCGGTCTGGACAAGTTGAACGCGGTGCGCGCCGCCATACTCGGCGGCTGGATCAACGTACTCATCACCGATTCGGAGCTGGCCCAAGCGCTCGGTAACGGCGCCTGACAGCGCGAACCCACCTCACTGGCGTGCGTGCCTGACTGGTACGTGCTGTTGATGTGGCAGAGGGTGGGCCGTGGCCACGCGCGTCAGCTCCCGCGCCCTAGACTTTCGCCATGTTGAAGGGAATCGACTCGCGGCTGAGCCCCGAACTCCTCTACCTCCTCGCGCAGATGGGCCACGGCGACCGACTGGCAGTCGTGGACCGGAACTACCCGGCAGAATCGGCGGGCATCCCGGTGGTCCGGATGGACTCCACGGGCCTGATTCCCACGCTCGAGGCGATCCTTTCGGTCTTCCCCATCGACACGTTCGTGGATCAACCCGTGGGTGGCATGAACCAGGTGGACCTCCCAGAGACCGTGCCAGCCGTCCAAGGCGAGGCGTTTGCGCTGGTCAACCGCATCGAGGGGCGCGAGGTGGGCGTGGAGCGGATCGAGCGCTTCGCCTTCTACGAGGCCGCCCGGCGTTGCTTCGCCGTGGTCATTACCGGCGAGGACCGCCCCTACGGCTGCGTCATCCTCACCAAGGGCGTGCTCTGAGGTAGGGCCGAGCGCGTCCTGCGGGCCGCCCGGGTCCTCGGCCCGTAGGATTGCCTGCTACCCAGATTCCGGACCACGGGGAAGGTGCGCATGGCGGAGATGTTCGCAGTCACACTCGCAGACGCGATCTCCCCGCTCATCCTTTCCGTGGACGTGGGCTCCACGGGCATCCGCGGCGGCGTGTTCGACGCCACCGGCCGCCCCGTCACCAAGACCCGCGTCCGCGTGGAGCACTCGTTCCGCACCAACGCGAAGGGCCGCAGCGAGATCAGCCCGGATCTGGTGGTCTCAGGTGTCCTCAACGTGATCGACGGTGCCATCTCCCGGCTGCCCGCCCGCAGCATCGCGGGCGTCTGCGTTGACACATTCGCCTCCTCGCTCGTGGGTGTGGACGGAGGAGCCGCCGTCACCCCCTGCTACACCTACGCGGACTCACGTTCCGCCGGGGAGATCGAGGGCCTGCGCGGGCACATCGCCGAGGGCCGCCTCCAGCAGCGCACGGGCACCCGCCTCCACACCTCCTACCTACCTGCGCGCCTCCGGTGGCTCGCCCGCACCCAGCCGGACACGTTCGAACTGGTGGATACGTGGATGAGCATCGGCGAATACGTCTACCTCCGCATCCTTGGGGTGCACGGCGCCGCCACGGCCACCGCCGCCTGGTCCGGACTCCTCAGCCGCTCGCAGGCCACCTGGGACCATGAGACCGTGGCGGCCGCGGGAATCCGCCCGGACCAGCTGGCGCCCATCCGCATGCCGGACGAGCCGTTCACCGCGGTCGCACCGCAGGTGGCCAAGCGCTGGCCCGCCCTCGCGGATGCCGTCTGGTTCCCCGCGATCCCGGATGGCTACGCGAACCACTTCGGCTCCGGCCACGCGGACCAGAGCACCCTGATGCTCTCCGCCTCCACCGCCGGCGCGATCCGCATGCTCGTGAAGAACCCACCGGCCTCCGTACCCGCGGGCCTCTGGTGCCACCGCGTGGACCGCACCACCTGCATGGTGGGCGGCAGCCTCAACGATGTGGGCAACGCCGCCACCTGGGCAGAAAACCTGGTGACCCCTCCGCCGGGCGGCCGCCACTCCGACTGGCTCGTCGGCCCCCCGATAGAGGACGGCCCCCTCGCCCTCCCGTTCCTGGCAGGCGAGCGCTCCACCGGCTGGCACGCCGAGGCACGAGCGATCGTCGCGGGCCTCACCGGCACCTCGGACCCCGCGGTCTTCTACCGCACCGTCCTTGAGGGCGTTGCGTTCACCTACCGCCGCATCGTGGACCAGTTGGAGCAGCTCTCGCCAGAACTCCACCGCGTGATCGCCACGGGTGGATTCACGACGGCGTACCCCACCTGGCTCCCGATCCTCGCCTCCGTGGTGGGCCTGCCAGTGCTACCGCTGGACATGAAGCGCTCCACCCTCCGCGGGAACGCCGTGCTCGCGCTCGAGCAACTTGCCCCCGAGGTGGAGCGCGTCCACCCCGTCCTCGGCAGCCCGGTTGTACCCAACCCTGCTTGGGCGGACACCTACCAGGAGTCCTTCGACCGCTGGAACGCCCTCTACGACGCCCTCTACGTGCAGTAGTACCTGCGCCCCGCTGGCCCCAGAAGGTCCTCGAAGCTCTCGCCGAGCCGCTCCGGCCCGGCTCACGTACGGTGGGCACATGCCCGCCACCTCGCACACAGGTCGCACGGCCACGGCGTACTGGACCGTGGCGCCCGGCCGGGGAGAGCTGCGCACCGAGTTCCTGGCTGACCCCATTCGCGACGAGGTCCTGGTCCGCGCCCTTGCGAGCGGCGTCTCCCGCGGCACCGAACTGCTGGTGCACCGGCACGAGATCCCGCGCGAGATCATCGCGGAGATGCGCGGCCCCCACCAGGCAGGCGATCTGCCGGGACCCGTCAAGTATGGCTACCTGACGGTGGGCGTGGTGGAGGAGGGGCCCGAGCACCTGCTCGGTCAGCGCGTCTTCTGCCTGCACCCCCACCAGGACCGTTTTGTGGTCCCCGCAGCCGATGTTGTCCCGATTCCCCACAACGTGCCCACCTCCCGGGCCATCCTCGCCGGCACCGTGGAGACCGCGGTGAACGCCCTGTGGGACGCGGGACCGCGGATCGGGGACCGGGTGGCGGTGGTGGGCGCCGGGATGATCGGGCTCGGGGTGGCGCTCCTGCTGCAGCGGCACCCACTCGCCCGCCTGCAGGTGGTGGAGACCAGCGAGTCCCGCCGCGCGCTCCTGCGGGAACTCGGCCTCGATGCCGTCACCCCGGACGAGGCGGAGGATGAGTGCGACATCGTCTTCCACGCGTCCGCCACCTCCGCCGGCCTCGCCACCACGCTCCGGCTCCTCGGCACCGCCGGTGAGGCGATCGAGCTCTCCTGGTACGGCACCCGCACGCCCGAGGTGCCGCTCGGCGGCGAGTTCCACAGCCGCCGCCTCGTTCTCCGCGCGAGCCAGGTGGGGCGCGTCAGCCCCGCACGGGCCGCCCGGCGGAGCGCCGCAGACCGGATCGCGATCGCCCTCGACGCCCTCACGGACCCCGTGTTCGACCACCTACTCGCACCTGCGGTGCCATTCGCGGAGCTACCGCGGGTGATGGAGGAGATCGCGAACGGTGCGAGGGACGTGCTGTGCCAGGTGATCGAGTACGAGGGCGCGCCACCCCTCGGCCACCCCCAGTCCAGCGAGGCGACCACCCCCGTAAAGGAGAGCTGATGTTTACCCTGACCGTGCGGGACCACATGATGGTGGCCCACAGCCTGCCGGACCCGTTCTTCGGGCCGGCCGCCCAACTCCACGGCGCCACGTTCGTGGTGGAGGCCACCTTCGAGCGCGCGGAACTCGATGAGCACGGCGTGGTCCTGGACATCGGCGCCGCCACCACGCGCCTCGCCGAAATCCTCGGCCGCATCGCGTACCAGAACCTCGATGACCTCCCCGAGTTCACCGGCGTCCTCACCACCACGGAACGGCTCGCGCAGTGGGTGGCCGACCGCCTCGCGGAGGACCCCGCGCTCGGCGGCGTGGACACGATCCTCGTCACCCTCCGCGAGAACCCTGACGCATGGGCCAGCTACCGCCGCACCGTGTGAGGGTCGGCTTCGTCACCCCGGACCTCGGACGCCCCTCCGGCGGCAGCGCCTACAACACTCGCGTCATCGCGAACTGGCCGGCCGCAACGTCCGTTGAGACCGTGGTGGTCAGTCCCAACGTGGCCCGCCCTGCGGTGGGCGGCGACGGCGGGAGCACGGCCCGGTCACAGGCGGTACCCGGCGGCGGGCGCGCGTTGGACGCCGCACTCGAGGAGGCGTTGCGACGCAACCCGGTGAGCGTCGTCGACGGGCTCTTGGGGAGCGAACACCCGGACGTGATCGAGCGGGCCGAGGCGGCGGGCCACCGCGTGCTACTCCTGATGCACATGCCCCGCCCGGATGACGTGGGGCTGACCGCCGCGGACCGGGAGCGCCTCGCCACGCTGGAACAGCGGGCCGTGCGGGCGGCGTCCGCGATCGTGAGCCCAAGCACGTGGGGCGCAGCCGAGGTAGCCCGTCGTTACGGCCGCGCGGATGCGCTGGTGGCGGTGCCGGGGGTGGAGCGGGCGCCGGTGGCGCGGGGCAGCGAGCCCCTCCAGGTCCTGCAACTTGGCGCCGTGGGCCCACTCAAGAACCAGGAGCTCGTGCTCCGGGCCGTGCAGCAGCTCGCGGGCGGCCCCAGCCCGGCGCCGGAGTTCCGGCTGCGAATCGTGGGCCCGGTGGTGGATCTCCCCGCTGCCGAGCGGCTCCAAGCGCTGACAGCCGCACTGCCGCAGGTGACCGCCGGGCCTGAGGGGCCGCTGGAAGGAGAGGAACTCGAGCAGGTGTTCGCCGGCACGGACCTGCTGGTCAGCGTGGCAACGCGGGAGACCTACGGCCTCGTGGTCACGGAGGCCCTCGCCCGCGGGATTCCGGCGATCGCGGGCCGCGGCACCGGCGCGGAGGAAGCCCTCGCCGCCGGCGGTGCCGCTGCCGGGCTGCCGGGGGTGACTGTTTCTCCATCCGACCCCGTGGAACTCGCGCGAGCGCTCGGCCGCTGGCTCACCGAGCCAGAACTCCGCAGAGACTGGCGCTCCCGCGCCCTCGCCGCCCGCCCTCGCCTCCCCCGCTGGGAGCACACGGCGCAGACGATCTCGGACGCCGCCTCAGCGGCCCTCAGCCGAGGATCAGCTCGGTAACCAGGTCGTCGCCCAGCCGGAAGCGTCGGGCAGGAATGCGGGAGGCCTCCGCCACGGTGGTGGTGGGCAGCCCGCGCACACCGGGGACGCCATCGCCCAGGAGCACCGGGACTGTGGTGACGTAGAGGCGGTCCAGCACCCCTGCCGTGACGAACGAGCTGACCGTGCGGCCCCCGCCCTCCACCAGCACCCGGCCAAGGCCGCGCTCGCGCAGCAACTCGAGGACCGCGGCCGGCTCGAGTGCCGCGGCCCCCTGCGCGGTCTCGGAACCGGAGACGGAAACGGAACTCGCGCCGTCGTCGTCGCCCCTGGACGCAGCACCGGACACGGGGACGCGCACCACCTCCACGTGCGCTCCGACGTCTGGCACCTCCACGCCCTCAGCCACAATCCAGAGGGTGGGGGCGGCGCCGTCCGTGAGCACGCCGGAATCGGCGGGGATGCGGGCCTCGAGGTCGAGGACCACGCGTGTGGGTGACGGGCCGGTGACCTCGCGAACGGTGAGGCGCGGATTGTCCGCGATCACGGTGCCAGCGCCCACGATCAGGGCGTCCACGAGCGCGCGGAGGCGGTGGAGGTGCATGTGGTCCTCGGCGCCCGAGAGGCCGGCGGAATCGCCGGTGCGCGTGGCGATGAAGCCGTCAAGGGATTGGGCCATCTGGGCGATCGCGAGATGCGGTCCAGTGGCCACGAGCGGGCCGTAACGGTCGATGAGCGTGGCGCCCCGGACGTCCGCGGAGGAGACCGGGACGCGGCCAGCCAGGAGTTCGGCCCACACGCCGCCGGCCTCGCCCGGCGAGGAGGGGGAGGGCGGGCGGTCATGGCCCATGAGGAGTCGCTTGGTCTCGAGGTAGACCATGTTCTCCGCGAACTCCGGCACGAACATGCCGGTGCGCTCGCTGACCGTGATGCCGAGGTCCGCGAGCGCGTTCTCCTTGGCAGGGTTCGAGCTCATGAGGCGGATTGAGCTGAGGCCGAGGTCCCGGAGGATGGCGGCGGGCTGGCTGTAGTCGCGGGCGTCGGCCGGGTGGCCGAGCGCGAGGTTGGCGTCCACCGTGTCCGCACCGTTGTCCTGCAGGTGGTAGGCCTTCAGCTTCTCGAGCAGGCCGATGCCGCGGCCCTCGTGTCCGCGCACGTAAACGAGAACACCACGGCCCTCGTGGGCAATGCGGGCGAGGGCGGCCTGGAGTTGATCGCCGCAGTCGCAGCGATGGGATCCGAGGGCGTCACCAGTGAGGCACTCCGAGTGGAGGCGGACGAGCGGGTCACCGTGGCGGTGGGTGGCGGGGCCGGTATCGGTGCCGGCGCCGTGGCTATTGTTGCGACCATTGCCGGCGCCGTTTCCTGACCCGTGGCCGTAGCCAGTCCCGTGGCCCGCACTCGCTGCGTCTCCAATTCCCATCGCGAGGGCCACGTGCTCCACGCCGTCCTGACCTCGGTATCCGATCATCCGGAAGACTCCGTGGCGTGTGGGAAGCACCGTCTCCGTCACGCGCACCACCAGTCCGTGCGCCACATCTCCATGCACCAGATCTGTCATCTCAGTCCTCTCGAGAGGTCCGCCGGATCGAGGTGCTCGACCACGATTTCCGCCCCCGCGTCCCGCAGGAGCGCCGCCTGCCCGTGGTCCGCAGTCACCCCGACTGCGGGAATTCCCGCCGCGTGAGCAGCGAGCACGTCACTTGGAGTATCACCGAACATGGTGGCGCTGCGCACGTTGAGAGCCGCCATCGCGAGCATGAGCAGGTCCGGCGCCGGCTTCAGGCTCTCGAGCGCGTCTGCCCGCCGCGCGGAGACAAAGTCCACGTACTCGGCCAGTCCGCACGCCTCCAGGGCCGCCGTCACGGCCGCCTGATCATTGTTCGAGACGACGGCGATCCCCAGTCCCGCCGCCCGCGCCGCCGCGAGGAACTCGGCTGCCCCGGGTGCGGGGGTGGCCAGGTGGGCGGCCGCGAGTTCGGCCTCCGTGGCGAGGGGGAGCACCTCCGCCGCGAGGTCCGGGTGGGTGGCGGCGAGCTCGCGGAGGAGTTGGACGTGATCTCGCGTTGCGGCCGGGCTGAGATCGGCGACGACGCCACTCCCGCCCCGCCGCGATGCCTCGTCCGCGAGCCGATTTGCCAGTTCCAGGTGCTGTGGATCCGGCAGCAGCCGCGTCAGTGGCCCGCCCAGGTCCACGAGGACTGCCTCGTGATACTCCATGACGGAATCGCCCCCCTCACTGAATCTCCGCATCGCACGAGTGTAGGTGGGAGCCGCCAGCCCCGCCCGAGGTGCCCCCGCCGGAGCCGTCATCTAGGGCAGGCTTTGGATCGCGCATGGGTGCCAGCCCGTGGGACTCTTTCTCATGGCAAGAACGCAACCGCACGACATCCAGATCACCTTCGATGCCCAGGACCCGATGGCGCTCGGCGAGTTCTGGGCCGCGGTACTCGGCTACGTGCGCGAGTCCCCGCCGGATTTCGAGACCTGGGAGGAGCAGCTCACTGCGTGGGGAGTGCCCCAGGAGCAGTGGAACTCGCGGAACGCGATCGTGGACCCGGAGGGGCGCCGGCCGCGGATCTTCATCCAACAGGTTCCCGAGGCCAAGACCGCCAAGAACAGGCTGCACCTGGACATTCGCTGCGCCCCGGGCCTCGTGGGGGAGGCGAGGACCGAGGCGTTGGAATCCGAGTGTGAGCGGGTGATGTCGCTCGGTGCCACGGTGGTGAACCGGGTGCCACCCGGTCCCGAGAACGGGAACGCCGGCTGGATTGTGATGCAGGATCCGGAGGGGAACGAGTTCTGCCTCGACTGATGATGTTAACCACACACTCGATGACGAATATTCGGGAACACTCGATGACGAATATTCGGGAACTCAACCACACAGTCGGCGTACTTCCACCCGCCGAGTGTGTGGCGGAAGAACTACGGCACACACTCGATGACGAATATTCGGGAACCTAACCACACACTCGATGACGAAATACGGGAACTAAACCACACAGTCGGCGAACGGTGGGGGCAGGGACTAGATCAGGGCCCGCTCGTAGGCCACCCGCACCGCAGCCGCGCGATCCGAGACGCCCAGCTTCTCGTACACCCGCGCCAGGTGGGTCTTGAAGGTGGTCTCCGAGACCAGCAGCCGCGCCGCCGCCTCCCGGTTGGTGCCGCCGGCCGCAAGCTCGCGTAACACGTCTGATTCCCGCGGAGTCAGCGCCACTCCCGCCACGCCCCGGCCCGCGAGCGCCGCCAACGCCGCAGCGGAGAGCACAGTCCGCCCGGCGGCCAGGTCCCGGACAGCCCGGATGAGCTCGGCGCGCGGCGTGTCCTTGAGGAGGTAGCCGTCCGCGCCGGCGGCGAGGGCCGCACGGATGTCGTGGTCCGTGTCATAGGTGGTCAGCACGAGGATTCGCGGGCGCAGGAGCCCGCTGGCCGCCACTTCCGCGCCACCAAGGCGCGCGCCACGAGAGCTCCCGACTCCAGAGCCCCCGACCCCAGCACTCCCGGCTCCAGCTCTCCCCTGCGCCCCCCGTGCCCGCAGCGCCCGGATCGCCTCCACGCCATCCCCGCCGGGCATCCGTAGGTCCATCAGCACCACGTCCGGATCGTGCCGGGCCACGAGCGCGGCCGCCTCCGGCCCGCTCGACGCCTCCGCCACCACCGAGATGTCCGACTCCCGCGTCAGGATCGCCACGATCCCGTCCCGCACGAGCGGATGGTCGTCTGCAATCAGCACCGAAATCACGCCGCGCCTCCCTCCGCCACCGCACTCGGTAGCACTCCCGGCAGCGCGGAATCGGCGCCCGGCACCACCGCACGCACGGTGGTCCCGGCCCCCACAACGCTCTCCACCACCAACGATCCTCCGATCCGTGCGAGCCGTTCGTGCATCCCGTGCACCCCGAACCCCTCCAGCCGCGCCGACGGATCGAAACCGACGCCGTCGTCCTCCACCGTGAGCGTGACCCCGCCCCGTCCGTACGCGAGCACCACATCCGCCCGCCGCGCCCGCGCGTGCCGTGCCACGTTCGCGAGGGACTCCTGCGCCACGCGCAGCAGGACGTCGTCGTGTCCCGACGCTTCCGCCCGCCCCTCCACCCGCAGCTCGCCCCCCAGCCCGCTCGCCTCCCGCCACTGCCCGAGGAGGTCGTCGAGCGCGAGGGCGAGGTCGGCGTCGTCGAGGCGGGGGGAGGCGAGTGCACGCACCGCCCGGCGGGCCTCGTCTAGGGCCTCGCGCGCGGCTGTCTCGACGACGGCGAGCCGCCGGTCCCGTTCGCGCGGGTCTGTTTCGGACGCGGCCACGTCCAGTTGCGCGATGATCGCCACCAGGTTCTGTGCCACCGTGTCGTGGATCTCCCGCGAGAGCCGTGACCGCTCTTCGGTGGTGCCGGCCTCGCGGGCCTGCGCCACGAGCTGCTCCTGCAGGAGGCGCGAACGGTGCTGCTCGGCGCGGAGCTCCGCGTTGGCGCGGCTGAGATCGGTGAACATGCGCTCGCGCTGGCGGTCGAGGGCGATCATGAGGCCGGTGACGCCCAGGTTCACGCCCGCGAACAGGGAGTAGACGATCGGCGTGAACAGGACCGAACGTGGCCCGCCCACCTGCGCGATCGCGATCACGAACGCCACCGCCACCACGCCGGAGACACGCTGGAGGCGCGAGGAGAAGCGACTGGCCTCCACGTAGCCGATGAACAGGTACAGGCCGAACGCGGGCGCGAACCACACCGCGAGCGCGGCGAGCGCGAGGTTGGCCCAGAAGAGGGCCACCTCGTGCTGCTCGGTGAGCCCGGGGCGAGAGCCCGCGAGCCGGATGGCCACGATCGCCGCCGCGAGGCCGAGCAGCCACGGGACCGAGGAGGGCTCCACCACCGGGACCCGGAACCACACCATCGCGAGCGCGGCCGCGAGGCTCACCCCGAGCAGGCCGAACACCACGGGGAGGGCGAGCCGGGCGCGGCGCGCGGGGCCGGCCGGCGCTTCCGCGAAGGTCATGGCGCCCACGCTACCCACTGCCATGCCTCACTCCCAGCGGAATGTGCGCACAGCCACGAGGCCGCCGAGAACCGTCCAGCCGAGCAGCACGATCACCAGCGAGGGCGCCACGGCACTGCCGAGGGTGGCATCCGTCATCGCCGTGGCGGCCGCGCCACCGGGCGTGAGGTTCGCGATTGTGGCGAGCCAGTCCGGGAACAGTGCGCGCGGGTACCAGAGGCCCGCGAAGAACCACATGAGCGCTGCCACCACGTTGCCGATCCCGGCGGCGGCCCGCGGGTTCGGCACCACCGCGGCAAGCACGGTGCCGAGCGCCAGGAAGGCGAGCAGGCTGAGGAGAACGGCTACCACGAACCAGCCGAGACCCTGCGGGAGCGGAACCCCGAACATCACCGAGATCAGCACGATCAGCGCCGCCACCACAATGCCCGCGAGCCCCACCAGCACGAACAGTGCGGCGAGCAGCGTCGCCGGGGAGGCGGGTGTGGTGCGCAGCCGCCGCAGCACGCCCGTCTCCCGGTAGCTGCCCAGGATCGCGGGGATCACAGTGAGGCCGAGCACCGAGGTGGCGAACAGCGCGATCGTGGGCACGTACGCCTGCACCACGGAGAGGCCGCCGAAATCGGCGAGCGGCTCTCGCGCGCCCGGAATCAGTGACATCACGATGATGGCCGCAAGCGGCATGATGGCCCCGAAGATGAGGACCGCCGGCTCCCGAACAAGCAGCCGGGCCTCGTTCACGAGGTGCGCGCGGAAGGCGGCGCGAAAGCGCGCGTTCCGGGAGGCGGTGGCGGGCACCCGGGCGGGTGCGGTGGGGCTCGTGGCAGTCATGTCAGTTCTCCTGTGCTGGCTTCGTCAGTGCGATGAAGGCGTCGTCGAGGGAGGGTGAGGTGACCCGGAGGTTCCGTAACCTCACCCCATGCGCGGCGAGGGCGGCGATCACGGCCTGCGGGGAGTCCGCGTCGCCGGTAACGAGAACCCGCCCACGCTCGAGGGCCACGCCGGCCACACCCGGGACCAGCCGGAGTGCGTCGAGGTCGATGCCCTCGGCGAGGTCGAACGAGGTCACCTGCAGACCCGAACCCGAGGCCACCTCGTCCGGACGGCCCGAGGCGACCACACGGCCCTCGTCGATGATCAGGACCCGGTCGCAGAGATACTGCGCCTCCTCCATGAAGTGGGTGACGAGCAGCATGGTCACACCCTCCTCGCGCAGCAGGCGGAGGTACTCCCAGATATCGCGACGGGCCTGCGGATCGAGGCCGGTGGTGAGCTCGTCGAGGATTGCGATGCGGGGGCGGCCGAGGAGCGCGAGCGCCACCGAGAGGCGCTGCTGCTGGCCGCCGGAGAGGTTGCCGAAGCGTTGGTGTGCGTGAGCGGCGAGGCCGAAGCGCTCGAGGAGTTCGTCCGCCGGGCGCGGGCTCGCGTAGAAGGCGGAGTAGAGATTGAGCGCCTCACGCACGCGCATCTTCTCCTGGAGGCGGCACTCCTGGAGCTGCATGCCGAGGATCTCGCGGAGCTCCGGCGGGTTCGTGGCCGGGTCCATACCCGCCACCGTGACCTGCCCGCCGTCCCGCGCGCGGAGACCCCCGATGGATTCCACCAGCGTGGTCTTGCCGGAGCCGTTCGGGCCGAGGACGCCGAGGATCTCGCCGTCTGCAACCTGGAGGTCGATCCCGCGGAGCACCTGGCGGGTGCCGTAGGACTTGGTGATTCCCTGCACGTCGATGAGTGGCATGCCTCCATCCTCTCCGGCGCACACGGGCCGGCCCTCCCCCAGGCGCCCCGATCTGGGGTCCTCCAATCGGAGGATGCGACGGCGCCCCCTCCACGGCGAGCACGCGCTGGAAGGTGAGCTCCGCCGTCGTCGAGGGTCTGGAGCAGCCGAGGCGCCGGGGATGGCAGAATCAGCAACCGTGACGAGTAGCGCGGCCGTGCCGTTCCCCGCGGGTGATCCGGCCCCACGGCATCAGGACCTCGCACTAGACCTCTCCCGGTTCGCGTGGCTGTCCATCTGCGCCGCGATCGTGACGATCGCGCTCAAGTCCGGCGCCTGGGCGCTCACCGGCTCGGTGGGGCTCCTCTCGGACGCCGCGGAATCGCTCGTCAATCTCGCGGCCGCCGTGGTGGCGCTCATCGCGCTCAAGGTGGCCGCCAGCCCCGCGGATGAGAAGTACACCTACGGCCGCTCCAAGGCCGAGTACTTCTCTGCCGCCGCCGAAGGCATCCTGATCCTGGTGGCCGCCGGGGCCATCATGATCACCGCCGTGCAGCGGTTCGTGCACCCGCAGCCGATCGAGAACGTGGGGATCGGCCTCCTGATCTCGGTGATCGCCTCGGTGGTGAACGGCGGGGTGGGCCTCGTGCTCTGGCGCGCCGGCCGCAAATACCGCTCGCTCACCCTCACCGCGGACGCGAAGCACCTGTGGACAGACGTGGTCACCTCGATCGGCGTGATCGTGGGCGTGGTCCTCGTGTGGTTGACGGAGGTGAACCAGCTCGACGCCGTGGTGGCCTTCGCCGTGGGCGTCAACATCGTGGTCACGGGGATCCGGCTACTGATCGAGTCCCTGCAGGGGTTGCTGGACGTGACGCTGCCGGCCGAGGACAACGAGAAAATCGTGGCGATACTTGCGCGGCACAGTGGGGAGAACACCGCGTTCCACGGCCTCCAGACCCGGATCTCTGGCCGCGAGCGGTTCATGAACGTGCACGTGCTTGTTCCGGGATCGTGGAGCGTGCAGCAGGGGCACGCGTACTGCGAGCAGATCGAGCACGAGATCGAGCAGGAGCTCCCGGGGATCCGCGTGATCACCCACCTGGAGCCGATCGAGGACCCCGCCTCCTACGCAGACATCCCGCGTGGCCATCTCCGTCTCCCCCTGGGCGGCAATGGTGTGCCCGACGCGAACGGGGGCCACGACGGGGACGGGGACGGGGGCCGGGACTGGGACGGGGACGCATCCCCCGGCGGTCCGGCCACGTAGGGAAAATCGCGGGCCGTAGGACGCGGGCCGTAGGACGCGGGCCGTAAGACCCTGTCGGCTGATCACGTGGCCGCACTACCCTGAAGATGTCGGCCATTTGGCTGGCACTCGTTCCGGCTCGGCGTCCGGAGGCGCAATGACCAAGCCCGTGAACCCGGTGGTCATCGATGACCTGCACTCCTGGCGCGGACTCCTGCGATGCGGCGGCTGGTCCGCGCTCGCCTCCGTAACCCTCATCATCATCCAGGTGGGCATCTTCGCCACGTGGCCGCCCGTCCACACGGTGCGGGAGGTCTTCTCGCTCATGAACGAGGCACCGGTTCTCGGACTGATCTCCCTGGACGCCATCTACATCGTCAACAACCTGCTCGTGTGGCTGGTCTATCTCGGCCTCGGCGCCGCCCTCTGGCCGGTGTCGCGATCAGTGGTGACCCTCGCTGTCGGGCTGGGAACCCTCCAGATGGCGGCATACCTCGGATCCAATCCCGCGGCCGAAATGTTGGTACTGGGGCGGGAACATGCGGGCGCAGACACTGAACGCGCGCGCATCCTTGAGTCCGCAGGCGAGGCTCTCCTAGCAGCCTGGAAGGGAACGGCGTTCCTGACCTACTACCTGCTGGGTGCGATCGTCCTGCTTCTCCTGACGTGGCTGCTGTACCACTCGAACCGCTTCCCGCGGAGCGCCACATGGTGGGCGCTCGCAGCCGGAATTTTGATGCTCGTTCCCTCCCCGTTCGGGACAGTCGGGATGGTGTTCGCACTCCTGTCACTACTGCCGTGGAGCGTGATGTGCATCGTCGTCGGCCGGCGGCTGCTCTCCCTGTCCTCGACGTCGGGCACGAGGGCGTCTCCCACCCACCTCCATCAGAACAGCGAAGCGGGGCCCTGACAACGCAGGGCCCCGCCGCCGTCGTCGTCGTGGATCTACCGCTGGACGCGGGCGTTGCCCTTCCACATGTCCCAGACCTGCTTCTCATCGGC
Source organism: Actinomycetales bacterium (assembly GCA_012513625.1). Classification (GTDB taxonomy): domain Bacteria; phylum Actinomycetota; class Actinomycetes; order Actinomycetales; family Actinomycetaceae; genus JAAZBW01. The sequence goes on from JAAZBW010000350.1 coordinate 17,050, forward strand.
CGGTGCGCCGTAGTCGTAGATCGAGGTGGCCGCGAGTGCGCCGGTGGCCCAACCGAACTGGGCGCACTTCTCGACGTCCCAGCCCTGGAGGATGCCGTAGAGGATGCCGCCCACGGAGCCGTCGCCGCCGCCGATGCGGTCCATCACGTCGATGTCGCGGAGGGCGGCGAGGTAGAACTCGCCGTCGTTCCAGAGCAGGATTCCCCACTCGTGGCGGTTGGCGGAGACGACCTCACGCAGGGAGGTGCCGATCCAGTGCGCCTGCGGGTAGGTGTCCTTGATGCGGCCGATCATGGCCTTGAAGTCGTCGATCTTGTCGTCGATCGAGTCGCCGCCGGCCTCCGGGCCCTCGATGCCGAGGCAGAGCTGGAAGTCCTCCTCGTTGCCGTAGAGGATGTCGCAGTTCTGGGCGATCTCGTGGAACGCTGCGCGGAGCTCGTCCTCGCGGCCCTGCCAGAAGGTGGCGCGGTAGTTGAGGTCCATCGCCACGAGGGAGCCGTTCTTACGGGCGGCCTTCGCGATCTCCACACAGAACTTCGAGGTGGAGGGCGAGAGCGCCGCGATCAGGCCGGAGAGGTGCACGATCTTCACACCCTCCTCGCCGAAGATGCGGTCCAGGTCGAACTGGTCCACCGAGAGCTCGCGGCCCACCTCACCGGAGCGGTCATTCCACACGCGGGGGGCGCGGCCGCCAAAACCCGAGTCGGCAATGTTGAACTGGTGGCGGAGTCCCCAGGCGTCACCCTGATCGAGTTCGGGGCCCTCATAGGACATGTTGCGCTTGCGCAGGTCCGCCTTGATGACGGCCGAAATGGGCGATCCCTTCACGAACGCGGTGAGGACCTTGGTGGGCTCACCCAGGTGGCTCGCCACGCTGCCCACATTCGACTCGGCGCTGGTGGCCTGCATGAAGAAACGGTCCGCCACATGTACGGGCGCCCGGTTCTCCGGCGTGATTCGAATGCCCATCGAGGTGGGGATTACCAGCGACCATTTCGCGTCTTCGCGCAGCTTCATTGCATCTCCTTGGGATCCATGGGACGGCACATACGTCCCCCAACTCTAGGGATGGGGCGCCGCGGTGTCCGGCGGTTGCCATCGGAGCTCGCATTGCCCGCCATCGGGACGACAACGAATGTTGCCACCGAGAATGACGCTCTTCCGGCCGTTCTCAGCGTCACTCTCGGTGGCAAGGGTTGTTGTCATGGTGGCGGGCGTGGCGAGCCAGCGGGCGTGGCGAGCCAGCGGGCGTGGCGAGCCAGCGGGCGTGGCGAGCCAGCGGGCGTGGCGAGCCAGCGGGCGTGGCGAGCCAGCGGGCGTGGCGGGCGAAGCGCGGCAGGCGCGGAACCCCACCCCTCCACACACAGTGGACGCCCCGCCCACCGGTGGTGTCGGATTCCTGCTAGCCACCCCCGCCCCCACAGGGGCACCATGGAGGCATGCTCCCCAGCGTCGAAGCCTGCCGCGCCGCCGTCGCGGCCAAGGACGCACGCTTCGACGGCGTCTTCTTCTCCGCCGTCACCACCACCGGCATCTTCTGCCGCCCCTCCTGCCCCGCCATGCCGAAGCTGGACAACCTCCGCTTCTACCCCTCCGCCGCCGCCGCGATCGACGCCGGCTTCCGCGCCTGCCGCCGCTGCCGCCCCGACGCCACCCCCGGCTCCCCCGAGTGGGACCAGCGCGCCGATATCGCCGCCCGCACGCTCAAACTCCTCACCGACGGCGCCGTCGACCGCGAGGGCGTCCCCGGCCTCGCCGCCCGCGTCGGCTACTCCGAGCGCCAGCTCGAACGCATCATCCGCGCGGAGTTCGGCGCCGGCCCGCTCGCCCTCGCACGCGCCCAGCGCGCCACCACCGCGCGCACCCTGATCGAAACCACCGACCTCCCCTTCGCCGACATCGCCTTCGCCGCCGGCTTCGGCTCCATCCGCGCCTTCAACGACGCAGTCCGCGCCACCTTCGCCGCCACCCCCACCGAGCTGCGCGCGCGTCGTCGCCCCCTCCGGCCCGACGACCAAACTCGCCTCTCGTCTCTTCCCTCGCCGCGCGGCGGGACTCGCCCTCCGTCAACACCCCCACCCGACGACGGAACTCACCTCCCGTCTCTTCCCTCGCCGCACGGCGGAACCCACCTTCCGTCGGAAGCCGGGGCCGGCGAACTGGCTGCTCCGGGCGGGTGGCGGCCGCCCGCCGTCGTGACGGTGCGGCTCGCGGTGCGGCAGCCGTACGCACCGGAGCAATCGTTCGCACACTTGGCGGTGACGGCTGTGCCGGGCGTCGAGGAGTGGACTGGCACGCACTACCGGCGGACGCTCCGGCTGCCGCACGGGCCCGGGATTGTGGCGGCGCGGCCGCACGCGGACCACGTGGAGGCCACGTTCACGCTCACGGATTTGCGGGATTTGCAGGCGGCGGTGGCGCGCACGCGGCGGATGTTGGACCTGGATGCGGACCCGGTGGCGGTCGCGGAGCACCTGCGGCGCAATCCGCTTCTGGCTGCGGCGGTGGACGCGGTGCCGGGTCGGCGGGTGCCGCGCTCCGCCGACGGCGAGGAGATGGCCCTGCGGGCGGTGCTCGGCCAGCAGGTCTCGACGGCGGCGGCCCGGACTTTTGCGGCGCGGCTCGTGGCGCGGTTCGGGCAGCCGCTGCCGGGAAATGTGGGTCACGTTGGCGGGCACGGCCATGGCGGGCACACGCACGGCACCCTCACGCACCTGTTCCCCCGCGCGTCGGACCTCGCGGAGGCCGAGATCCGCGTCATGCCGGCCGGACGGGCGGCGACCTTCCGGCGCCTCGCGGCCGAACTGGCAGATGGTCTCGACCTCGGACCCGGCGCCGACCGCGCGGAGGTCCGAGAACGACTCGTGGCGCTGCCGGGGATCGGGCCGTGGACCGTCGAGCTGGTGGCAATGCGGGCGCTCGGAGATCCGGACGCGTTCCCCGCCACCGACCTCGGGGTGATCCGCGGCGCACAGGCGCTCGGCGTGGTCGGCGGCGGCGCCAGTGCCGGTGCCAGCGCCCGGACCAGCAGGAACGCCCGCCTTCTCGAGGCCGCCGAGGCGTGGCGACCCTGGCGCGCCTACGCCGTCCAGTACCTGTGGGCCGCCCACGAGCACCCCACCAACGCCCTGCCGGCACCATACAATTGACGCCGGTCTCAGCCACTCCATTACGTCTACGGCACCTCGGACTCTCCAATCAAACTGGCAGAAGCCAAGGCGGAGAACTGAACCACTGCTGGAGCCTTGAGTCCCTCATGCGGCTTGGCCACGGTGACAACGAGTTCGCTGCCCAGGAACCTTCCAGCTTCTGGGTCCGCGTAGAGCACCGTCACATACTCCCGGCCAGGTCCGGGTATCTGGATTGCGGCTGCCTCTCTACCTAGGCGATCCACAGTCTCGCCAAGATAAGTGATCCCATCCGTCCTCGCCAGTGCCTCCCAGAGAGTACTGACGAGGACGGGATCTAGAACATACTTGGCATTCATGTCTACTATCGATTCACCGATACAGCTGGGATTGAGCGGGCAATCTGCAGCGACCTGTTCCGCAAGCAGCACTGGATCAGTGGAGAGGCTCGCGATATACTCGGACGTCTCGGCGCTCGTCCAGAAGACTTCGTCCCTCGTCACGGATCCGGTTCTTGAACCATCCTCATCCGACATTTGGCCCTTCGCATCAATCAGCTGGCCACTCCAGACAATTTCTCGCACCGAACCGTCCGGAAAGATGTAACGCTCCTGGCGGGTCGCCATTTTCGGATCGAAGTCTTCACTATTGGACACTTGCAGGCCTTGGAGCGTCCAACCGACTGTCACAATCCGCTGAATGGAATCTCCGCTGGCGGCCATCGCCTGTTGGGAAGCGGCCTCGGCAAGCCCCTCCAATATCGAGGACGCGGACTTTCCTTCCTTGTTATGAAATTCTCGCATTAGCGGCGTCCATGCGGGTGCGACATTGTCACCCTCACCGCCAGTGTCGTGCAACACAAGCCCAACTGCTGCGGCGACCACGACCGCTGCGGCTCCAAGCGCCATAGCAAATTTCCGATATCCCCGCCCAGGCGTACGCATCAGCGATCGTTGTTGCGCCCTACTCTCACGAAGGATCTGCTCGAGGCCACGTTGCGCCGCCGCGTCAGTACGAATTCGCTCCTCAGAACTCAATTCATGAATGCTGGAAGATATTCCCGCAGACCTTAACAATTCACGTGTTTCAGTCTCGAGGCGATCAATATTCATAGGCTGTTTGCGCCTATTTCCGCTTGAGTGCTGGATGGGACACATCGCCCCTCCTCTCCAGATTATATCTCAGACGGTCCCTTGCCCGGGAGAGACGCATGCTTGCCGCCTTGGGCGTACAGTTGAGAATAGTCGCGATCTCCTGAACTTGGTAGCCGTCGGCCAGGAGCGTCAAGATCTCTCGATCCGATTTGTTCAGACAGGACAGGAGAGACCTACCTCCACTTGCATTTTCATAAATGTCCGCAGTGTCAGGCTCGAACGATTTTCGCGTCCTCAATTCTGAGCCGACCGCATCTACGAGATCCCTCCTTCGAGCTTCACTTCTCCTTTGGTTCCTTATGAGTCCATCGAGGATCTTATAAGCGAACCCCTGCAGTCGAGCCTCTTCGGCCGTATTGCGTGGATAGGAAAGCTTCTTCATCCAAATCGTTCGCAGGGCCTCTATGGCCACATCATTCGCAGTATCGACATCGAGGCGTCGACGCCCGTAACGCAAGAGCGCAGGATGCATCTCTCGGAAGAAGACCTCGAACTCACGCTCATCCACAGAAGCACCAATTGCTCGAATCTCGATCAGGGAAGCTGGTACAGGATGCAAGCATACCGTTCGCGCCCACCTTGTGACCTCGATTTCAAATTCAGAGTGTGGAGGACAATACGCTTGCCCACCTGCACCGGGCCGGCACGCGAACTCACTTCGCCGCCCTTGGCGGATCCTCTGATGAGATCTCAATTGTCACTGGCACGCCATCCGCAAGCTCCTCCGCCATAGCCCGAATAGATTCGAGCTCTGGTGCCGGAATATCCGCCCCGTCAGAGTATATTGTAACGATCAGTCGGTTCGAAACGCTGTCGAACCGAGCAGCCTTTCCATATGGGAACTCTTTCAGGCCCTCAAGGACTCGAAATTCGAGCACATTCGACGTTCCCTCCTGCGTCGGTTCCCCCGACGGCAGCCAGGTTTGAGACTCCTGAGTAGCCGACGAAGGCACTCCCTCTCCACTGCACCCCAGGACCAGAAACAGAGGAGTCGCAATGACAACCCCGAGCCCTTTCGGCACCGAAATTGATCTACTGTTCCGCATCGGTACTGTCATCGCCAGACTCAACTCACTTTAACTGATACACCAGATATTGCACTTGCCCATGATATTGCTGAGATGTACGTGCCTCCTTGATTAAAGCCTGACGAGAAGGCGTACCCAGCATTTGCCACGAACCATGGACCACCCGAATCTCCGTTGGTTATGATATTGCTGGTAGTATAATGCAGGCCACAATAGGTCTTGTTGACGTTCCCGTAGTATACGCAGCCTGCATAGGATTCTACAGACGTCGATCCATAGCCTGTGTTCTTACCGTATTTGTATAGCAGAATCCCGGGAGTGACAATCCCAAGTGATGTTATCGTGCGATAAGCGGAGCCCATATAGAACCTGTTAACAGGCGTGCCCCCCGTCAGGGTCGTGAAACGTACATCATATGAGTGCGAAGCGACGTAGGTGGCTCCCGTGGTGTCACCGTCATAAGTACTGGGTTTCGTGGTGCAGTGTGCAGCCGTGAGGATGCCGTAGGCCGTTCCCTTGGTCCCAATAAATCCACCCGTGCAACTTCCGTACGCCAATCCCCCTTCAGTATCGGACGCTGCTCGTGGCCCGTCTTGTGCCTCTTCATATTCCACCTCGATGGTCAACCCCATTTGACCGATACCGTGATCTCCAGCAAGTGCCGCATCTACGCGCTCAGCCGCGACCTCGTGTTCGACCGCCCAGACGGTGACAATTACGGAGTGCGTTGCGGGTTCATACCGTGCAGCGAGAGATGTAGATGGCACATCCGAGAGGAGCGTGAGGACCGCACGCTCGACATCGGACCTTTGATCGAAGCGGAGCGCGTCGGGATGGGCGGTCTCCACAACTATCTTCACCTCGCGTGACTCAGCGAGCCCCTCCACTTCCTCCACAGCCTGGGCGCTGACGACAACGAAACCGTGGTCGTCGCGCCACGCGTGATCCACTACATGCGCCTGATGATGATCTAAGACTTCAGCCAGGAAGGAGGTGAACACCTCCTGCTTCTCTGTGGCTCTGATTTCGTCAAGCTCCAACTGGGTGATGGCTGACGTCCCCGGCCCGATTGGCACTTCCGCCGAAATCGGGGTGAAGCCCCCCGCTACCAGTAGGGCTGCGGTGGCCAGCACGACGAGCGCTCGCCGGCGTTTGGCGTTCCAGTTTCCGTTCTTCATGTCAGATCCCCTTCCCGAACCTGTCGTCCCACTGCGGCAATGGCTGTGACGCGGCGAGCGGCGTGGTGACCGCGCGCGACCTCCTACTTGTTACATGTCCGGCAGCTATCTGAATCCCACAAACAACGCCACGTTGATGTCGGATTTCAGCTAGCCGGGCGCTGTCTCATGGACCAGACTCGTTGTCATGCCTGTGAACCGAAGCTCAAAAACCGAGGTTGGTGCCGACGGGTGCTGGGTGTAGCCCCCCCACAGTCCAGAGTTGGGCCGCCCACGAACACCCCACGAACTCACTGCCACCTGCGGGCCGGGTGAGCAGTACGGAACCCCGTCGTCGTCCGGGCCCCACGAGGGCCCATCCCACCGGAAAGGAACGCTCATGAAGTACCGCGTCCACCCCACGCCACTCGGCGAATACCTCATCACCGTGGACGATTCCGGCGCCGTCACCGGCATCTACCCGGTCCGCGACCGCCACCTCCCGCCGCACCTCGGGATTCGCGACGACGACGTCGCCCCCGACGCAGCCCACCAGCTCGACGAGTACTTTGCCGGCGCCCGTCGGGAATTCGACTTCCCGATGAGCCCGTCTGGGAGCGAGTTCCAGAAGGCCGTGTGGGCGGCGATCGCTGCGATCCCGGCAGGTGGGCTGCGGACCTACGGGGATATCGCGGCGGAGCTCGGCTCGTCCCCGCGGGCCGTCGTCGGTGCAACAGGGCGGAATCCAATCTCGATCGTGGTCCCCTGCCACCGCGTGGTGGCAAGCACGGGGGCGATCACCGGCTACGCCGGCGGCCTCTCCACGAAGGAGTGGCTGCTCCGCCACGAGGGCTACACGATCACCCCGGCCTCGGGGCGGAACCCGAAGGAAACCGCGGCGCTCGTCACCCCGCCCACGAGCAATGGCGCCGCCCCTGCGGGCGACGGTGCTACCCCCTAGAACACGCCACCCCCGCCACCGAGAGAGGAAGGGCGCATCTCCGTTCGTCGAGTGAGTGTTGAACTCGGCGAGTGAGCTGTTCTTGAGCCGCCGAAACCCGCTCAGTCGGGGCATTCAACACTCACTCGAGGTCCAGATGCCTGGCGGGAGCATGACCGGAGGGCGCGGCGAGGACCACAGGTGGGATGCACGCCCTCCCCCAGCAAGAACATGGCCCCTCCCCGACCAAAAACGAGCCCCATCCCCGGCCAAGTGCGAGCCCTCTCCCTGACCAAGATCGAGTCCCCTCTCCGGACAAACAGCGTCGCTATTCGTCCAGAGGCCCGTAGCTTCACTGCTTGTCCGCCCCACTGGCCACATGCGTTGACACGGGCATCATCTGCCCCAACAAACAGTGTCGCTGTTCGTCCAAACACCGTTAGCTTCACAACTTGTCCGGCCCGCATGGCCGCACCCACGCTTCAGAAGCGAAATGACCGCCGCAACCGATGCGCCGGCGATCGAGAACAGGGCTGGGCGGGGGCAACCCGGGCGAACCGGGACGGTAACCGAGCGGAACCCCGCGTCCGAGTACGGAAGGTGAGCGACGCCGTCGTCGAGGAACCGGAGTGCGCCACACACTCGGCGACGCTCGGGCGGAAGGTGAGCGACGCCGTCGGGTGGGGCCGGTCTACGGCACACAGTCGAGGGATGAGGGGAGACGGAACGGGTCTACGGCACACAGTCGATGAGGATTTGCGGACTTTGGCCACACAGTCGATGAAAGGCGTGGCCCGCCGCCCCCGCCCGCCGTCTCCGCCGCCCACGCCCCGACCCGCGCCCGCGCGCGTACCACAGAATCCGGCGCATCTGGCAACTTCACGAAGTTCCCGCAGAGCCCCATCCC
>JAAZBW010000351.1 GCA_012513625.1 Actinomycetales bacterium
CGTGCAAGGACATCCCGCTGATGATGGCGAACCCGCACGTGCTCATCGAGGGCATGGCGATCACGTCCTTCGCGATCGGCGGGCACCACGCGTTCATCTACCTGCGCGGCGAGGTGGTCCACGTCTACCGCCGCCTGTTGCAGGCGGTACGGGAGGCCCGGGAGGCCGGGCTCATCGGCAAGAACCTCGGTCCGAACAAGGACTTCGACCTCGAGATCACGGTGCACGCCGGCGCGGGTGCCTACATATGCGGCGAGGAGACAGCCCTCCTCGACTCCCTCGAGGGCCGCCGCGGCCAGCCCCGCCTCAAGCCCCCGTTCCCCGCCGTGGCCGGTTACAACGCCCGACCCACCGTGGTGAACAACGTGGAGTCGATTGCATCTGTGCCGGGCATCATCGGCCGCGGCTCGGACTGGTTCAAGACCATGGGAACCGAGAAGTCCACCGGACACGGGATCTTCTCCCTCTCCGGCCACGTGAAGAACCCCGGCCAGGTGGAGGCGCCCTTCGGCGTGACCATGCGGGAACTGCTCGAGATCACGGGCGGCATGCGCGACGGCCACGAACTGAAGTTCTTCACCCCGGGAGGCTCGTCCTCGCCCATCTTCACTGTTGAACACCTCGACGTGCCGCTCGATTACGACACGGTGGTGGCCGAGGGTTCCATGCTGGGTACCCGCTCCCTGCAGGTGTTTGACGAAACCACCTCCGTGGTCCGCGTGGTGCGTGGCTGGACGGACTTCTACCAGCACGAGTCCTGTGGCAAGTGCACCCCGTGCCGCGAAGGCACCTACTGGATGCGCCAGATCATGCACCGCCTCGAGGCGGGCAAGGGCGTTCCCGGAGACGTGGACCTCCTCCTGGAGGTCTCCAGCAACATCCTCGGGGGCTCGTTCTGCGCGCTCGGCGACGCCTCAGCGAACCCGATCCAAAGCGGCATCAAGTACTTCCGCGAGGAGTTCGAGCAGGGCTACACCACCCCGGCGTGGGAACTCTTCCCGTACGAGGCCTCGGCCCGCGTAGAGAAGGCAGGAGCATGACAGCCACTGAGAACCGCACCCCGGTCGAGACCGTGACCGTCTCGATCGACGGCGTGCAGGTGGACGTGCCGAAGGGCACGCTCATCATCCGTGCGGCCGAGCAGGCCGGTATCGAGATCCCGCGATTCTGCGACCACCCCCTGCTGAAGCCGGCCGGCGCGTGCCGCCAGTGCCTCGTGGAGGTGGCCACCCCGGACCGCGAGGGAAACGTCCGGAAGATGCCCAAGCCCCAGACCTCCTGCACCATGGAGGTCTCCCCGGGCATGGAGGTCTACACCCAGCACTCCTCCGAGGTGGCCGATGTTGCCCAGGAGGGGATCATGGAGTTCCTCCTCATCAACCACCCGCTCGACTGCCCGGTCTGTGACAAGGGTGGCGAGTGCCCCCTCCAGAACCAGGCGCTCTCGCACGGACGCGCCACGTCCCGTTACATCGACGTGAAGCGCACCTTCCCGAAGCCGATCCGGCTCTCCACCAACATCCTGTTGGACCGCGACCGCTGCATCCTCTGCCAGCGCTGCACCCGCTTCTCCTCGGAGATCCCCGGCGACGCGTTCATTGCGTTGCAGGGCCGCGGCGGTGGCTCGCCCGCGTACGAGGTCCACGGCCTCCACGGTTCCCAAGTGGGCCGCTTCGACGAGTCGGTGCTCGACTTCGCACCCGCGGAGGGTGGCCATGCAGATCTCCATCCCGACCCCACGCTGACGGGCCCCACCGGCGGCGCCGCCATCCTCGGCGGACTCGACGCGGGCCCCACCGGGTACGCCGAGAAGGACTCCTCCGGGCGGCCCTTCGCTTCCTACTTCTCCGGTAACACCATCCAGATCTGCCCCGTGGGCGCACTCACGTCCGCCAGCTACCGCTTCCGGGCACGCCCGTTCGACCTGGTCTCCGTGGAGTCCGTGTCCGAACATGACTCGTCCGGCGCAGCGATCCGCGTCGACCAGCGCCGTGGCGTGGTGCTCCGCCGACTTTCCGGTGACGACCCGGAGGTGAACGAGGAGTGGATCACGGACAAGGACCGCTTCGCGTTCAGCTGGCAGACCGCTCCGGACCGCCTCACGATGCCGCACGTCCGGGACGAGAACGGCGAACTCGTGCCCACGTCCTGGTCCGACGCGCTCGATGTGGCCGCCCGCGGCCTTGAGGCAGCGAAGGGAGCCGGGGGAGTGGCCGTCCTGCCGGGTGGCCGCCTCACCCTCGAGGACGCGCTCGCGTACTCCGCGTTCGCACGTCGCGTCCTCGGCACGAATGACATCGACGCGCGCGCCCGCGCCTCCTCGAAGGAGGAGGCAGTCTTCCTCTCCACCGTGGCAGGGAGCGGGCTCGGCGTCACCTTCACGGACCTCGAGTATGCGCCCCAGGTACTCCTCGTCGGCCTCGAGGCCGAGGAGGAGGTCGGCAACGTCTTCCTGCGCCTGCGCAAGGGCGTTCTGGCCGGCCGGGTGAAGGTGGCCACCGTGGCCCCCTTCCTCAGCCGGGGCGCGGCGAAGATGCGTGCCTCCCTCATCCAGGCCGTCCCCGGGACGGAGCCGGACGCGATCCGCACGATCCAGGACGACGCGCTCTCCCTGATCCGCGAGGGGCTCTCCCAGCCCGGTTCCGTGATCCTTGTGGGAGAGCGTGCAGGCGAGACTGCAGGGACGCTCTCGGCCGCCGTCGAGCTCGCGAAGGCCACCGGGGCTCGACTCCAGTGGATCCCCCGCCGCGCAGGTGAGCGCGCCGCTCTCGAGGCAGGCTGCCTTCCGGGCCTCCTGCCGGGTGGCCGCACCGTGGCGGACGAGCGGGCCCGCGCCGATGTGGCACTCGTCTGGCAGGACGCACGCATCCCTGCGGAGCCGGGGCGCGACCTGCAGGAGATCGTGACGGCACTGCGGGACGGGGAACTGGCCGGTGTGGTGGTCGGAGGCGTCGACGTCGCCGATCTGCCGGACCCTGCGGCCGCCCGTGAGGCGTTCGGGACCGCCTTCGTGGTCTCGCTCGAGGTGCGGGCTTCCTCTGTGACAGAGATGGCCGACGTGGTGCTCCCCGTGGCGCCCACCGTGGAGAAGGCGGGTACCTTTGTGAACTGGGAGGGCCGGATGCGCCCCTTCCCCCAGGTACTCGTCTCCTACCAGCAACCGGACCGCCGGGTGCTGAACGAACTGGCCGGAGAGATGGGGGTGGACCTCGAGATGCTGGACCTGCGCGACTCGGTCGAACAGGTGACCAACCTCGAGGGCTGGAGCGGGATGCGGGGCAGCTTCGAGCCCGTGCGTTCCCGCCCGGCGGCCACGCCCGGGGAGGGCGAGGCAGTGCTCTCCACCTTCAAGCTCATGCTCGACGACGGCAGCCTGCAGGATGGCGAACCCCACCTCGCGGGCACGGCGCACCGGGCGGTCGCCCGGGTCTCCGCCGGAACCCTCGACGGAATCGGTGCCACCCCGGATGACGAGCTCTCCGTCTCCGGGCCCGCCGGGACCATCACCCTGCCGGTGCTCGTAACCGAGATGCCGGACGGCGTGGTGTGGCTGCCGCAGTACTCACCCGGATCGCACGTGTACGAGCAGCTCGGTGCCCGCACCGGCCAGATTGTGCGACTGAACAGGGAGGCACAGCAGTGATGCCCTTCGTGACGCCCGCACCCGTGGCGGACTTCAGCCAGGACACCTGGTGGATCTGGCTGATCAAGGCCGTCTTCATCCTCCTCTTCCTGATCATCAGCGTGCTGCTCATGCTCTGGCTCGAGCGCCGCGGCCTCGGGCGGGTCCAGACCCGGCCCGGTCCCAACGTGATCGGCCCCTTCGGCTTCTTCCAGGCCATCGGCGACGCATTGAAGCTGATGCTCAAGGAGGACTTCTGGCTCAAGGGTGCGGACAAGGTGATCTACATCCTTGGCCCCATCATCGCGGCATTCTCCGCCTTCATGGTGATGGCCGTGATACCCATGGGGCCGAACGTGAACATGTTCGGCATCAACACGCCCCTCCAGCTCGCGGACATGCCGGTGGGCATGCTCTACATCCTCGCGATCACGGGACTCGGCGTGTACGGCATGGTGCTCGGCGGATGGGCCGCCCGCTCTCCGTACTCGCTCATGGGCGCGGTGCGCGCCTCCGCACAGATGATCTCCTACGAGCTCGCCATGGGCCTCGCGCTCGTGAGCGTGTTCCTGGTCTCCGGGTCCATGTCCACCTCGTCCATCGTGGCCGCCCAGGCAGGCCAGTGGTGGGTGGTCTCACTCTTCCCGGCGTTC
>JAAZBW010000352.1 GCA_012513625.1 Actinomycetales bacterium
AGAGGTCTGCCACCATGAGGCCGATCGGCCAGAGCATGCCGGCGGAGGTGTCGTCCTGGACGAGCTCGCCGTCGAGCCAGGTGCGGATTCGGATCCCGTCCTCGCGGAGTTGGGAGGTCTGGATCAGGTCCGGGCCCACGGCGGAGAAGCCGTCGCCGGACTTGGAGCGCACGTTCGAGCCCCTGTCCGCCACGCGCATGTCATGGAGGCCGAGGTCGTTGCCGGCGGTGATCCAGCCGATGTGCTTCCAGCCGTCCTCGGGGGAGACGTCCTTCGCGGTGGAGCCGATCACGGCCACGATCTCTCCCTCGAAGCCGAGGAGCTCGGTTCCCTCGGGGCGGACCACCTCGCCCGAGCCGATGAGTGAGGTGGAGGCCTTCAGGAAGTAGGAGGGGTTCGCCGGGATGCGGCCACGCTGCTCGGCGCGCGAGCGGTAGCTCAGGTGGACCGCCACGATCTTTCCCGGCCGGTGTCCGAGAGTGGTGGTGATGACGTCCATGCCTGGAGGGTCCCTTCTCGTCGTCGAGAATCGTAGATGAAAGGATATACGATCTGGTGTGCTTCAGTGTGGAGGGCGCCAGAGAACCTGTCAATAGTATTGATGGCCCTATTTTTCTCGCCGTGGGGCGCAGCTCAATGCGGCGCGGCTCGCGTCCAGCCTTGCCTCAGGGTGGGGCGAATGATATACGATTAGCCCTACGGATCGCCGGGCCGTGCCACACTGCTCGCCAGGCGTCCCTGGGTTCATATCTTCCAACGACGCGAGGTAGCCATGTCTGCACACTCCCGGTCCGATCTTGTCCGCCGCGCCCTCGAGCTCGCGGGCACGCAGCTCTACATCGGCGGGGAGTGGCGTGACTCCTCGGACGGCTCCACATTCGAGGTGGTGAACCCCGCCACCGGGGAGGTGCTCTCCACCATTGCGAGCGCCACTCCCGAGGACGGGATGGCGGCGCTCGCCTCCGCCGCAGACGCCCAGGAGGCCTGGGCCGCCACTCCGGCCCGCACACGCTCCAACCTGCTGCGCGCCGCCTTCGACCGGGTGATCGAGCTCACCGAGGAGTTCGCCACCCTCATGACCCTGGAGATGGGCAAGCCGCTGGCCGAGGCCCGCGGTGAGGTCGCCTACGGCGCTGAATTCCTCCGCTGGTTCTCCGAGGAGGCCACCCGCATCAACGGCCGCTACACCTCCTCCCCGGAGGGCCACCTCCGCATCCTGACCGTACGCCGCCCCGTGGGGCCGGCACTGTTCATCACGCCGTGGAACTTCCCGCTCGCCATGGCCACGCGCAAGGCGGCGCCGGCCATGGCAGCGGGGTGCACCTCGATCATCAAGCCTGCCGCGCTCACCCCCCTCACCTCGATGGCGTTCGTGCGAGTGCTGCACGAGGTGGGTGTTCCTGGCGGAGTGGTCAACATCATCCCGGCCAGGAGTGCGCAGGCGGTGACCGGACCGATGATCCAGGACCGCCGCCTCCGCAAACTCTCCTTCACCGGCTCCACCCCCGTGGGGATGGCACTCCAGCGGGAGTGCGCGGACAACCTGGTGCGCACCTCCATGGAACTTGGCGGATGCGCGCCGTTCATCGTGTTCGAGGACGCGGACCTGGACCGCGCGGTCGAGGCCGCCCAGGCCACCAAGATGCGCAACATGGGCGAGGCCTGCAACGCGGCCAACTCCTTCTATGTGCACGAGTCGGTGGCGGACGAGTTCGCCCGGAAGTTCGCGGACCGCCTCGCCGCCCTCCGGGTGGGCGATGGGCTCGACGACGAAACCCAGGTTGGTCCGCTCGTCTCGCCCTCGCAGCGGGACGAGGTGGCGCAGATGGTGGAGGACGCCGTGGCCGCCGGTGCCGAGGTGCTCACCGGCGGGCGGGCCGGAGAGGGGCCTGGCTACTTCTACCTCCCCACCGTGCTCACGAACGTGCAGCCGGACGCGGCGATCGTGACCAACGAGATCTTCGGGCCGGTGGCACCCGTGACCTCCTTCTCCACCGAGGAGGAGGTGATCGCCCGCGTGAACCGCTCGGAGTTCGGGCTCGCCGGCTACGTGCACACCTCGGACATGGCGCGGGTGCTACGTCTCACCGAGAAGCTGGAGGTGGGGATGCTTGGCGTCAATTCGGGCACCATCTCCAACGCAGCGGCGCCGTTCGGCGGCCGGAAGCACTCGGGAATGGGTCACGAGGGTGGCAGCGAGGGGATCGAGGACTACCTCGAGCTCATGTACGTCGGATTCACGGACCCGTTCGCCATGTGACCTCCGGCAACCGGCCGGAGTCGGCGTCACCGGATCTTCGCCCTCTCTTCACGATCTGTGCAATTTCGTGGCAACCGCCACTGATCCCATCTATGGGTAGAGCAGAATCCTTGGAACGGCACACCGCCCCCCAAGGTGCGGCGGCCAGTTCCGTGGGTGTCGCGCATCGACGCGTTGGCCTTCGACTGAAAGGGAGCGCAATGACTGATAACCGCTCAGACGGACCTTCCGAGTTTTCGGACGGATTCTCGGAACTCGCGGAAGCAACAATCACGGAGGTTCCGGGGACAGATGACCTCGTTGCTCCGTCCACCTCGCCCGCGGGCGGCATCTCGTATGTAGATGCGGACGAGGAGGATGGCAACTACGTAGATCCCGAGCTGAAGCGGGGCCGTAACCTGGCCGTCGCGGCGCTGGGAGCCTCGCAGGCGATTGACAACTCCGAGGGTGGAGTGGTCAACACGGTGTTCCCACTCCTTATCGAGGCGTTCGGAATCGACCGCGGCGCGCTCGGTATCATCTCCTCGATCTCGAAGTTCGCACGCGGCATCCTTGGTCCCACGTGGGCCATGCTCGCCGACCGGTTCGGCAAGAAGCGCGTGCTCTTCATCGTCACCGGTGTGTGGGGACTCTGGACGGTCGCCACCGGCTTCGCCCCGGACTACACCTGGTTCCTGATCCTCTACTCAATCGCCGTCTGCGGCACGGTCGCCTCGGAGCCGATCCTCAACGGCCTGATGGGCGACCTGTTCGGCCGCAATGAACGCGGCCGGGCCTTCGGCCTCGTCCGCGGTATCGGCACGGGTGTGGGCATGATCCTCACCCCGGCGATCGCCCTGTTCGGCTCCGAGGCCTTCCGCAATACAGAGACCGGTGTGCACGATGGATGGCGCTACGCCATGTGGACCATGGGCGCACTCTCCCTCCTCTCCGGCCTTCTCATCCTCCTGTGGGTGAAGGAGCCCGCACGCTCCGGCAAGAAGGTCGCCGATGATCCGGATTCCGGCGTGTTCAAGCTCTCGGACGGGTTCAAGCTGTTCAAGATTCCCACCGTGGTGCTCATCGCCATCATGCTCCCGCTGGTCACCTCCATGGTGCTGTTCGCCTTCATGCAGACCTACTGGGTCCAGATCAATGGCTTCACGGTTCCGGAGGCAGGCTTCCTGTACGTGGCGTTCTCCGGTGGGTCCGTGATCGGTTCGATCCTCGGCGGACTCACGGCAGACGTGATGGTGCGCAGGTTCGGCCACAAGGGCCGGATCGCGATGATGCAGCTCTACCTGATCTCGTTCGCAGCGATCACGTTCGTCACGTTCTACTTCACGAACTGGGGCACCAGCCTCATCTACTGGGTCCTCGTGTTCCTGACCGGACTGATCTTCCCCATCGGCTTCTCCGCCTGTGTGCTCCCCATGGTCTCCACCGTGGTTCCCACCCAGCTGAACGCCACCGGCTTCGCGATGCTGTTCTCCCTCGTCCAGGGCCTCATCACCGCAGTCATGACGATCGCCGTGGGCTTCATCTCGGAGACGGACCTCGGGTTCGCGAACACCATCGCGATCTTCGTGTCCGGCGCCTACGCAGTGAACGCCGTCTACTGGTTCGTGTTCTACAAGGTCTACCCGAAGGACGTCGCGCGCCAGAAGGAGCGCACCGCCCAGGTGGCCGCCGGCACCTTCTAGGAGCCGGGCGAGAGACCGCCCAGAATCACAAACGCCTCGGCCCCCGGGATTGTCTCCCGGGGGCCGAGTGCCTTTACACTGGCCGTACAGGCTTTGACCCGGCGATCACCGGTGAGCCTCCGGAGGAACAGTGGGCGCGCCCACCCAGTAGAACCGGACGGGTACGCCCGTCACAGCGTCCATGAGTGGCCCGCCACAGGACCCAGCCGGGAGACCGGCGGGGTGCGGCGGCGGGCAACCGAGGTGGTACCGCGGCGCGGACCGGACCCGGGAGACCGGGCGAGGGCCGCCGTCGTCCTCGGAAGGACTGACCCTTCCGACGCCAGGAGACCACCCGATGGCACAGAAGTACCCCCTGCACCGCGATGGCGAACTCGCCGCCTCCCCGGACCTGCCCGCGCTCGAAACCGAGGTGCTCGAGTACTGGAAGCAGGATCAGACGTTCGAGGCCTCGGTAGACGGCCGGGACGCGGGCGAGGACGGCGCGAACGAGTTCGTGTTCTACGACGGTCCTCCGTTCGCGAACGGCCTGCCCCACTACGGGCACCTGCTCACCGGCTACGTGAAGGACGTGGTGGGGCGGTTCCAGACCCAGATCGGGCACCGCGTGGAGCGGCGATTCGGCTGGGACACACACGGGCTCCCGGCCGAACTCGAGGCTCAGCGGATTCTCGGGATCACCGAGAAGCACCAGATCGACGAACTCGGCATCGAGGCGTTCAACAAGGCGTGCCGTGACTCCGTGATGACCTACGCGGACGTCTGGGAGGAGTACGTCGGCCGGCAGGCTCGCTGGGTGGACTTCGAGAACGACTACAAGACGCTCGACACGCCCTACATGGAGTCGGTGCTCTGGGCCTTCAAGCGGCTCTACGACAAGGGGCTTGCGTACGAGGGCTACCGCGTACTCCCGTACTGCTGGAACGACCAGACACCCCTCTCAAACCATGAGTTGCGGATGGACGACGACGTCTACCAGGAGCGCACCGACCAGACCGTGACCGTGGGGGTGCGCCTCGTTGCGCCCGCGAACCCCGAGCTCGACGGCGCCCTCGCGCTCATCTGGACCACCACCCCGTGGACGCTGCCCTCCAACCTGGCGATCGCTGTGGGACCGGAGCTCGTGTACGCACTCGTGCGGCCCAGCGAGGGTTCGTTTGCGGGGGAGCGGGTGCTGCTCGCCTCCGCCCTGGTTGGGGCACACGCGAAGGAGTTGGGGGAGGAGCCCGAGGTGCTCGCCACCATGCCGGGCGCGGAACTCGCGGGCCTCGGCTACCACCCGATCTTCCGCTACTTCACGGGCCGCGGTGAGCACGAGGCGCCGGGGGCGAACGCGTTCCGCATCCTCGCGGCGGACTTCGTGACCACTGCCGACGGCACCGGCCTCGTACACCTCGCCCCGGCCTTCGGTGAGGACGACATGGTGGCCTGCCAGGAGGCGGGCATCCAGACTGTTGTGCCGGTGGACGACGCGGGGCGCTTCACCTCCGAGGTCCCGGACTACGCGGGCCTGCAGGTGTTCGAGGCGAACCGCCACATCGTGGCCCACCTGCGCGAGTCCTCCGGCCCGCTTGCCGAGACCCCACAGGCGGACCGCGCGCTGCTCGTGCGGCAGGCTTCCTACGCCCACTCCTATCCCCACTGCTGGCGCTGCCGCGAGCCCCTCATCTACAAGGCCGTCACCTCCTGGTTCGTGCGCGTCTCCCAGTTCCGGGACCGCATGGTGGAGCTCAACCAGCAGATCACCTGGGTGCCGGAGCACATCAAGGACGGCATCTTCGGGAACTGGCTCGCGGGCGCCCGCGACTGGTCGATCTCGCGGAACCGCTACTGGGGCACCCCGATCCCGATCTGGGAATCGGACGATCCCTCCTATCCGCGCACGGACTGCTACGGCTCGCTCGAGGAGATCGAGCGGGACTTCGGGCGCCTGCCGCAGAACCGCGACGGCGAGGTGGACCTCCACCGGCCCTTCATCGACGAGCTGACCCGCCCCAACCCGGACGACCCCACCGGGAAGTCCACGATGCGGCGAATCCCGGACATCCTCGACGTGTGGTTCGACTCCGGGTCCATGCCGTTCGCGCAGGTGCACTACCCGTTCGAGAACCAGGACTGGTTCGAGCACCACTACCCGGGCGACTTCATCGTGGAGTACATCGGACAGACCCGTGGCTGGTTCTACACCCTCCACGTGCTCGCCACCGCCCTGTTCGACCGGCCCGCGTTCACCTCCTGCATCTCCCACGGGATCGTGCTGGGGGACGACGGGCGGAAGGCCTCCAAATCGCTCCGCAACTTCCCGGACCCGATGGAGATGTACCTCAAGTACGGCTCCGACGCGGTGCGGTGGAGCCTCATGAGCTCGCCCGTGCTGCGCGGCGGCAACCTGATCGTCTCCGAGGAGTCCATCCGCGAGTCCGTGCGGCACGTGATCCTGCCGCTGTGGAACACGTGGTACTTCTTCTCCCTCTACGCGGGAACCTGCAACAAGGGCGCCGGCTACGAGGCGCAGCCGCTCGACCTCGCTGACCCGGGGGTGGTGGGCGGCCTCCACGTGATGGACCGCTACATCCTCTCCCGCACCGCCACGCTCGCCGCGGAAACCCGGAAGGCGCTCGAGGACTACCACATCGCGGATGCCTGCCAGCTCATCCGGGACTACCTGGACGCGCTCACCAACTGGTATGTGCGCACCTCCCGTGACCGCTTCTGGGAGGAGGATGCCCGCGCCTTCGACACCCTCGCCACCGCGCTGGACGTACTCGCGAAGGTGATGGCGCCCCTCCTGCCCATGGTCTCGGAGGAGGTGTGGCGCGGACTCACCGGGGGCCGTTCCGTCCACCTCACCGACTGGCCCGAGCTCCCGGAGACCGCCGTGGATGCGGAGCTGGTGGCTGCGATGGACGAGGTGCGCGAGGTGGTCTCGGCCACCCACGCCCTCCGCAAGGCCAACAGGCTGCGGGTGCGCCAGCCACTGCGCCGGCTCTCCGTTGTCTCTGCCAACCCGGAGGCTCTCGACCCGTTCACAGCCCTCATCGCCTCCGAGGTGAATGTGAAGGAGGTGGCGCTTGCGGACGCGGCGTCATCCGGACTCGAGGTCACGCGCGAGCTCACCCTCAACCCCCGCGAGCTGCCCGGAGAGGTCCGCCGCCTCACCTCCGAGTTGTTCCGCGCCCAGCGCGAAGGCCGCTGGGAGGAGACCGCGGACGGCGTGCTGATGGACGTGGTCCACGACGGCGAGGCGATCGTCCTCGCGCCCGGCCAGTTCCAGCTCGCCACCACCGTCAATGCGGAGGAGGGCTCTGCGGCCGACGTGCTCGGCTCGGGCGCGTTCGTGGTGCTCGACACCACGATCGATCCAGAGCTCGAGGCCGAGGGTTACACCCGTGACCTGGTGCGGCTCGTCCAGGACGCCCGTAAGGATGCCGGACTCCACGTTGCGGACCGGATCGCCCTCACCCTCGCGGTGCCGGCGGAGAGGCTGGCCGGAGTGGAATCGAACGCCGGGATGCTGAGGCACGAGACCCTCACCGTCGAGTTCGAGCTGACCACCGCCCACGGCGCGGACGCGCAGATCACTCTCCTGGAGAAGGTCAGGTGAGCGGCGCCGTCGGGGGCGGACACCCCCATGGTGCAGACTCCGGCGGGAGCGGGGGAGACGAGGCGCTCGCGCGCGTGGACGAGATCTATCGTACGATCCTCACCCGTGCGCCGGAGCACGATTTCGAGCCCACGCTGGACCGGGTACGCGAGGTGTGTGAGCTGCTCGGAGACCCGCAGCACGCCTTCCGCGCGATCCACCTGACCGGCACCAACGGCAAGACCTCCACGGCGCGGATGGTCGATTCGCTGCTGCGCGCGATGGGCCTGCGGACCGGGCGCTTCACCTCGCCGCACCTCACCGACGTGCGGGAGCGAATCGTGGTGGACGGCGAGTTGATCAGCCCGGGCGCCTTCGTGGCGGCGTGGGAGGACGTGGAGCCGTACATCGCGATGGTGGACGAGAGGTCGCTTGCCGCGGGGGGCCCCCGGCTCAGCTTCTTCGAGGTCTTCACCGTGATGGCGATCGCGGCGTTCGCTGACGCCCCGGTGGACGTGGCCGTGATCGAGGTGGGCATGGGTGGCCGCTGGGATGCCACGAACGTGGTGGACGCGGACGTGGCGGTGTTGCTTCCGATCGCGCAGGACCACGAACAGTGGCTCGGCCACTCGCTCGCGGACATCGCGGGCGAGAAGGTGGGCATCATCAAGGATTCCGCCCGCGTGATCTCTGCCGAGCAGGTGGAGGAGGTGGCCGGGATCGTGACCGTGGCCGCCGCCACCACAGGCGCGCGGCTGCTCGAGGAACCGCGGGACCTTGGCGTGGCCGCCCGCCAGGTGGCTGTGGGCGGGCAGGTGGTGGCACTCACCACACCGGCCGCCACCTACGCGGACATCCCGCTCCCGCTGTTCGGAGAGCACCAGGCCCACAACGCCGCGCTTGCGCTCGCGGCGGTGGAGGAGTTCTTCGGCGGCGGTGCGCTGCCCGCGGACGTGGTGGAGGAGGGGTTCGGCCAGGTCCGTTCACCGGGCCGCCTCGAGGTGGTGCGCACCTCCCCCGCGGTGCTCGTGGACGCCGCCCACAACCCGCATGGGGCAGCCGCGCTGCGTGCGGCCGTTGAGGAGGCGTTCGCCTTCCAGCATGTGGTGGGCGTGTTCGCCGCGATGGCGGACAAGAATGTGGAGGGGATCCTCGTGGAGATGGAACCCCTCCTGGACGAGATCGTGGTGACCGGAATGGACACGCCGCGGGCAATGGATCCGGCCGACCTGGCGGACCTCGCGCGCGAGGTTTTCGGAGAGGACCGGGTGCACGTGGAGCGCCGCCTGGTGGACGCAATCGACACGGCGGCAGGCCTCGCCGAGCGTGATGGCGGGCCGGCCGGGACGGCGGGGGTGCTGGTGACCGGTTCCGTGATCCTCGCGGGCGCCGTGCGCCGTCTCTTCGGACGCGAGTAGGCACGCATCCGGACGCGGGGGTCGCGGGATTGCGGGAACTTCCCCCGGAACCCGGGTGGAGTCTCCCTCCGCGCGGCAGAGTAGGGCTCAAGGACAAGGGAAAGGACCTCCCGTGAAGAAGCTCATCAATACGCCTGCGCACGTGGTGGCAGAGGCCGTGGAGGGCTTCTGCCTCGCCCATGAGGACCTCGTCCGCCCCGGCGACGGCGGAGCGTACGTGATCCGCCAGGACGCCCCGGTCCGGGGCAAGGTCGGAATCGTCTCCGGTGGGGGGAGCGGGCACGAGCCGCTGCACGCCGGGTTCGTGGGGAAGGGAATGCTCGACGCCGCCGTGCCGGGCCCCGTCTTCACGTCACCCACCCCGGACCCCATCCTCGCGGCCACGCGCGCCGTGGACGGCGGAGCCGGTGTGCTCCACATCGTGAAGAACTACACGGGCGACGTGCTGAACTTCGAGACGGCAGCCGAGCTCGCCGAGGCGGAGGGGATCACTGTGGCGAGCGTGCTCGTGAATGATGACGTGGCTGTGGAGGACTCGCTGTTCACCGCCGGGCGCCGGGGGGTGGCCGGGACCGTGCTCGTGGAGAAGGCTGCCGGCGCCGCTGCAGAGCGGGGTGACTCGCTCGCGCAGGTCACCGAGGTGGCGAACCGCGTGATCGCGAACGTGCGCTCCATGGGTGTGGCGCTCGCCGCCTGCACGGTGCCCCACGCCGGTGTGCCCTCGTTCGAGCTCGATGAGGACGAGATCGAGCTGGGGATCGGGATCCACGGAGAACCCGGCCGGAGGAAGGTCGCGATGACAACGGCAGACCGGGTAACGGACATGCTCCTGGACCCCGTGGTGCGCGACCTCGGCCTCCAGCGTGGCGCGGAGGTGCTGCTGTTCGTCAACGGCATGGGGGGCACGCCGCTCTCCGAGCTCCACATCGTGTATCGTCACGCCCGGATTCGGCTCGAGGAGGCGGGAATCCGGGCGGCACGCAGCCTCGTGGGTAACTACGTGACCGCCCTCGAGATGCAGGGCGCGTCCCTGACGCTCCTCCGCCTCGACGACGAGCTACGGGAACTCTGGGATGAACCGGTGCGGACAGCTGCGCTGGTGCACGGATAGGGACGATGACATGGGAGCGAGTTTGGGGGCCGAGTGGGCCCGCACGTGGTTGCGGCTCGCCGCCGCCGAGATATCGAGGCGGCGGATCGACCTGATCGAGCTCGACCGGGCGATCGGTGATGGTGACCACGGCGAGAACATGGATCGCGGATTCACCGCCATCCTCGAGCGCGAGGACCCCGAGCTCCCCACGGCGGCCGATGTGCTGCGCTCCGCCGCCACCACCCTGATCTCCACAGTGGGCGGTGCTGCGGGCCCCCTCTACGGCACGGCCCTGCTGCGGGCCGCCAAGGCCACCCAGGGGGAGGAGGTCCTAGGACCGGACCATGTGGTCGCCCTCCTCGCGGCGGCGCTCCGGGGCATCCAGGACCGCGGGAAGGCCGAAGAGGGCGAGAAGACCATGGTGGACGCGTGGGCGCCGGCGCTTGCCGCCGCCCGGGAGGCGGCCGGAACCGGCGCGGACGCGGTGGGGGTGCTGCGTGTGGCGGCCGCCGCCGCGGCCGCCG
>JAAZBW010000353.1 GCA_012513625.1 Actinomycetales bacterium
AGCTCGTCATGGAGGACGCGGCCGCCCATGTGCTCCACGCGGGCCTCGAGCACGGCCCGGATGTCCGGATCGGTGCCCGGGAAGTCGAGCTGGTCGAGGAGCCCCTGCAGGTAGAGGCCCGAGCCGCCCACCACGAGGGCGATCCCGCCGCGGGAGTGGATCGCCTCCACGTCGGCGCGCGCCTCCCGCTGGTAGGCAGCTACTGACGCCTCCTGGTCGGGCTCCAATACGTCCAGCTGGTGGTGTGGGATCCCCCGGCGTTCGGAGGGGGGAAGCGTGGCGGTTCCGATGTCCATGCCGCGGTAGAGCTGCATCGCGTCCGCGTTCACGATCTCCACGGCGGTGCCGTCTGCCTGGAGGGCCTCGGCGAGGTCGAGCGCGATGGCCGTCTTCCCGGTGGCCGTCGCTCCGGCCACAGAGATCACCCGTAGCATGGAACCATGCTCGCACAGCCGGTCACGCCCCTGACACCGAGCCGGCTCCTCACCGCACTCGGGGTCCTCGCACCCGAGGTGCACTCTAGTCCGCAGGGCAACCACCTCATCGAGATCGACGGCGAACTGGTGCGGATCGAGCACCGCCCCGATCGACCGTTCGCCCTCACCGCCTCCACCCGGTGGCGCCGTCGCCTGCCCGTGGACCACTCGAGCGCGGTGCGGGAATTTGCGGACGAATCGAACCGGGACCTCCCACCCACGCGCACCAGCATCTCGGTCACGGACTCGGGGCACCTCGAGGTCCAGGTGTCCCTCACCCACCTCGTGATCGGCGGGGTCTCGGACAATCAACTCGCAGGGTGGATCGGCCGCGGCACCAACGCGCTTCTCACCCAGCTCGGTCGGCTCGACCGGCGCTTTCCCGAGCCCGCGCCTCTGGAGGACACCTGATGGCCGGGGTCCGGAAGGTGCCGGCCGCGCAGGAGCACGCCGCACCGGTCACGCCCGCCCGGATCGCGAAGGCGCTTGCCGCGCGGGGGTATGTGACCCAGACGATGGGCGGGGTGGTCTCGGGTGCGTGGGATGGCTTCGACGTCACTATTCGGCTCGAGCACGTTGATTCACTGCCCGGTGGCCCGGACGACGGCTTGGAGGACTCGGCGCAGCCGTCCTTCATGGTGCTGGAGGCGCGGTGGGGCATCGCCATCCCGCAGGACATGCGCTCGGCACTGCACCTTGCCCTGAACGACTGGAATCGCGAACAGCTCTGGCCTACCGGCGTCCTCACGCCGCGAGGCGAGGGGTGGACGGCGCTCGCCCGCTATGCGGCGGACACGGCCGACGGGCTGTCCGACGGCCAACTCCTCGCCACGCTCGACATCGCGCTGCGCGGTTCGATCTCTCTCCTGAAGAATCTGGGAAAGCCAGAGAGGCGTCTCGAGGACGGGTAGTCCTCGAGACGCCTCTCCGGTCTCTGCGATTGGGGTCCAGCGGGCCTGCGGGAGCTAGCCGACCAGGACCGGCACCTCCTCCGAGGTGGTCCCGGAACCCTCCGCCGGAGGTGCGGGCTCCTCGCGCCTGATCTTGCGCGGCCACCAGAACCTGTCGCCCAGCACGATGGCGATTGCCGGCACCAGTACGGTGCGGACCACGAGCGTGTCGAGGAGGACACCCACGCAGATGATCACGCCGATCTGGCCGAGCACCACCAGCGGGAGCACTCCGAGCGTGGCGAACACCGCTGCCAGCAGGATTCCGGCGCTCGTGATGACGCCACCGGTGGAGGTGAGTGCGCGCAGCATGCCGCGGCGGGTGCCGAAGCGCTTCGCCTCCTCGCCAGCCCGGGTTACCAGGAAGATGTTGTAGTCCACGCCGAGGGCCACAAGGAAGAGGAACGTCAGGAGCGGCACGGTCGCGTCGAGTGCCTGGAAGCCGAGCACCTCCGCGAACACCCACCACGAGGCGCCCAGTGCGGCAAACCACGTTGCCACCACGGTGGCCACCAGGATGATCGGGGCAACGATGGAGCGGAGCAGCACGAGGAGGATGCCGAGCACGAGAGCCACGATCAGGGGGATGACTGTCCTTTGATCCTGCTGCGCACCCTCGAGCGTGTCGAGGGCCTGCGCCTCGGTGCCGCCCACCCAGCTGGAAGTGCCCTCGAGGGCCACTCGGAGGTCTCGGATCACGTCGGCCGCCTCGTCACTGCCAGGCTCGGCGTCGATCACCACGTCCACTGCCGTGAGCTCGCCGGCGGTGTCCGAGACCGCTGCGGAGGAAACGCCCGCCACCTCCATGGCGGCCGCTGCCACCTGCTCGCCGTCGGACTCTGTGATCACCACCGCGGGGTCCGAAGCACCGGCGGGGAAGGACTCCCCGAGCCGTTCGAGGGCGGTGATCGCCTCCGGCTTCTGGAGGAACTGTTCGGACTGGGAGAGGCCGGTCTCAACCCGGAGGTTGCCAACGCTCATGACGCCGAGCAGCAGCAGGGTGCCCACGATGAACGCCGCCGGGCGCCGATCGACGGCCTTGCCCACGCGCGCCCAGACGGACTTGGTGCTG
>JAAZBW010000354.1 GCA_012513625.1 Actinomycetales bacterium
CTGTGTGGTTAGGTTCTGGCGAAATCCCATCGAGTGTGTGCCTAGATACCTAAGCCACACAGTCGGCGAGACCCCTGACATCGACTGTGTGGT
Source organism: Actinomycetales bacterium (assembly GCA_012513625.1). Lineage (GTDB taxonomy): Bacteria > Actinomycetota > Actinomycetes > Actinomycetales > Actinomycetaceae > JAAZBW01. Next base: position 94 of record JAAZBW010000354.1, read on the forward strand.
TAGGTTCTGGCGAAACCACCATTGAGTGTGTGCCTAAGGACCTACGCCACACAGTCGACGAGACCCCTGACATCGACTGTGTGGTTAGGTTCTGGCGAAACCACCATCGACTGTGTGCCTAAGTACCTACGCCACACAGTCGGCGAGGATTGCTGGGCCAACTACTGGCGGGGGATGACGGTGACCACGGCGCCGCCCGGCTCCGGCGGCTCCGGCCGGTACTGCTCCGCGCCCATCTGGGCGATCAGATCGTCATAGCGTGCCTGGATCCGGGAATCGGAGAGGGTGATGCCCTCCCAGCGCTCCCCGTCCACGAGCGCCTGGATGGGATAGAGGCGCTGGCGGCCGTCCGTGTCCACCGTCCCGGCGGACCACGTGGCTCCCGTAACCCGGGCGTCCCCACTCGGTTCCCTCGTGATCTCCACGTTCACAAACAGCCCGGTGGCGGTCGCGATGTTGCAGCACTTCTCGTCCTGGTTGGAGAGGAAGTTGCCCATCGAGTACGCAGTCCACATGCCCTCACCGTCCGGCCCGCCCGGCACGAGCTCAAGCTGCTGCGGGACGTGCGGGTGCCCTCCCAGGACCACATCCACGTTCCCCCCGCGCGCGAGAGCAGCGGAGATTTCCTGCTGCAGCCCGTCCGGGGACTTCCAGTATTCCTGCCCCCAGTGAGGGGTGAACACCACGATGTCTGCGCCGTCCACCTTCGCCTGCTTCGCCAGCTGGTCGATCTGGGTGGCCTCGAGCGCGTGGAGCGAGTCGGCGTACTGGGAGGGATCCGTAAAGTCATTGTGGAAGGTGGTGGCCGACAGGTGGGCCACGGTGAGCACGGCGCCGTCCTTGGCCACCTCGTAGAACTGCGGCGACACCGTCTCTTCGGGAGTGCGCCCAGTTCCGGTGTGGCCCATGCCCACCTGGTCCATGATCTCAAGCGTGTGCTCGAGGCCCGCCACCCTCCGGTCCAACGAGTGGTTCGTGGCGGTCGCGCAACCGTCCCAGCCCACGTTCTGGAGGGAACTGATGAGTTCGGCCGGCGCTCCGAAGACGGGGTAGGCGGAGACCTCCGTGCCGGGAGGTGCGATCGGCACCTCGAGGGAGCAGAGCGCCAGGTCGGCGTTCTCGATCCACGGTCGCACGTACTCCATCATCGGCGCGTAGTCGTACGTGCCGTCCCCGAGCGAGGCGTTGCGATTCACGGTGGCGTGTGGCAGAACGTCACCCGCCATCACGAGGCTGAAGACCACGGCCTCCGGCTCGGGAGTGGGCGGTGGGGTGGTCGCGGGCTCCGTCGTCCTGTTCGACTCCACGGTGTGCGACGGCGCAGCCTCAGTTGGCGATTCCGGCCCGGCCCCGTTGAACGCGCCCACCGAGAGCGCGATCCCACCTCCCGCTACGGCGAGAACGCCAACGGCGGCCACCGTACGCCGGACCGTGAAGTTGGGTTCGGACCGGCCACCGTATCGCCCCACGCGTGCTCCTAGACGTTGAATCCAAGGGCGCGCAGCTGCTCCCTACCCTCCATGGTGATCTTGTCAGGGCCCCACGGCGGAAGCCAAACCCAGTTGATGCGGACCTCATTCACGAGGCCCTCCAGCACGGCCTGTGCCTGGCCCTCGATCACGTCGGTGAGAGGGCACGCGGCCGAGGTGAGGGTCATGTCGAGCACGGCGCCGTTGTGCTGATCGATGCTGACGCCGTAGAGCAGGCCGAGGTCCACGATGTTGATCCCGAGCTCGGGATCGATCACGTCACGCAGGGCCTCTTCCACGTCTGCTGCTGTGGTGGTCATCGGATCTCCTTCGTAGTTTCATCGATGTGTGGGGCGGACTTGAGCAGGGCCTCGGAGAGCGCGCCGCGCAGGCCCATCCAACCGAGCAGCGCGCACTTGATGCGGGCGGGGTAGCGGGCCACACCCACGAGCGCAGAGGCGTCCTCCAGGAGGTCTGCCTTCTCCTCCGGGAAGTCCCCACGTGAGCGCATCATCTCCCGGAACGTGTCCGCGAGGAGTTCGGCTTCGGCCACCGATCCGCCGGCCGTGAGGTCGTGCATGAGCGAGAGCGATGCCTGCGAAATGGAGCAGCCAACCCCATCCCAGGCGAGCTCGGCGATCCGGGGGTCGTCTTCCGAGGCGGTGAGCCGCACCTGGACCGTGGCCTGGTCGCCGCAGGTGGGATTCACCTGGAAGGACTCGCCCTGCGGCTCCGCAAGTACGCCGAAGCCGTGGCGTTCGCGTGCGTGGTCCAGGATGACCTGCTGGTAGAGGGCCTCGAGACTATCCATGGGTGACTCCGAAGAAGGGGCGTACCCCGGCGAGGGCCGCGATGAACGCGTCCACGTCCGCCCGGGTGTTGTAGGGGCCGAGCGATGCCCGCACGGATGACTGGGCACCGAGCCGGCGGTGGACCGGCTGGGCGCAGTGGTGGCCGACCCTCACGGCCACGCCGGCGTCGTCGAGCACCTGGGAGGCGTCGTGCGGGTGTACGCCGTCAACCACGAAACACACTGCACCCACCCGCTCCGTGGCGGTGGTGGGGCCGAGCACCCTGATGCCCTCGACACCGGCGAGGCCGGCGAGCATGTGTGCGGTGAGGTCGTGCTCGTGGGCGGCCACCTCATCCATGCCGAGCCACTCCAGGTACTCGACCGCGGCGGCCCATGCGGCCACCTGGGCCGTGGCCTGGCTGCCGGCCTCAAAGCGGGCGGGCGGCGGCAGGAACGTGGACTCCTCCATCGTGACCACCTCCACCATGGAGCCACCCGTCATGAACGGCGGCATCCCCTCAAGCAGGTCTGCGTTGGCCCACATGGCGCCCACCCCGGTGGGGCCGAGCATCTTGTGCGCGGAGAAGGCGGCCGCGTCCACGCCGAGCGCGGGCAGGTCCACCGGGAAGTGCGGCACGGACTGGCAGGCATCGAGCACGGTGAGTGCCCCCACGGCGTTGGCCGCCTCCACGATCTCGCGGACCGGGCTGATGGCACCGGTGACGTTCGAGGCGTGGGTGAATGCCACCACCCGTGTGCGCTCGGTGATGCGGTCGAGGGTGCCGAGGTCGATCCGGCCCTCGTCCGTGACGCCGAGCCAGGTGAGCTTCGCGCCCGTCCAACGGGCGAGCCGCTGCCACGGCACGAGGTTCGCGTGGTGCTCCGCCTCGGTCACAAGGATCTCGTCACCCGGCCGGAGCACGAGGCGCGGGTCCGCGCCACGGCGGGCTACGCCGTCGCCCATCCGCTCGTCGAGCGTGGCGGCGAGCATCGAGTAGGCGAGCAGGTTCAGGCCCTCGGTGGCGTTGCGGGTGATGAGGAGCTCGTCGAACGCGCCGCCAACGAACCGCGCCACCGCGGCCCGTCCCTGTTCGTAGGCATCCGTGGCCTCCTCTGCGAGCGCGTGGGCTCCGCGGTGCACGGCGGCGTTCGTCTCGCGGTAGAAGCGGGATTCCGCCTCCACCACCTGCTCCGGTCGGAGCGAGGTGGCACCCGAGTCCAGGTAGACGAGCGGGTGGCCGCGGACCTCGCGCTCCAGAATGGGGAAATCAGCGCGCACGGCGGCAGTCCCCGCCTCGGACGCGAGGTCCGGGCGGGGACGGCCGGTGAGCGGGGTGGCCATCAGGCCCGCGCGAGGAAGCGGTCGTAGCCCTCGGCCTCGAGGAGTGTGGCAAGCTCGGGGCCGCCCTCCTCCGCGATCCTGCCGTCCACGAACACGTGCACGAAATCGGGCTTGATGTACTCGAGGATCCGCGAGTAGTGCGTGATCAGCAGGATGCCGGCCTGGGTCTCCTCCTGGACGCGGTTGACGCCCTCCGAGACCACGCGCAGCGCGTCGATGTCGAGACCGGAATCGGTCTCGTCGAGGATCGCGAAGCGCGGGCGGAGGAGCTCGAGCTGGAGGATCTCATTGCGCTTTTTCTCCCCGCCGGAGAAGCCGGTGTTCAAGTCGCGCTGCGCCATCTCTGCGGGCATACGTAGGCGCTCCATCGCCGAGTTGACGTCCTTCACCCAGGTGCGTAGCGCCGGCGCGGTGCCGTCAATCGCGGTCTTCGCGGTGCGCAGGAAGTTGGTGTTCGTGACGCCGGGGACCTCAACCGGGTACTGCATGGCGAGGAAGAGTCCCGCACGCGCGCGTTCGTCCACGCTCATCTCGAGGACATCCTCGCCGTCGAGCTGGATCTCCCCGCTCGTCACCGCGTACCGGGGGTGACCGGCGATCGTGTAGGCGAGAGTGGACTTACCGGAGCCGTTCGGGCCCATGACGGCATGGATCTCACCGGAGTTGAGGGTGAGCGAGACGCCGCGGAGGATCTGCTTGGGGCCCGCGGGGGTCTCGATCTGGACGTGGAGGTCCTTGATTTCCAGGGTGGACATGCTGTGGCGTTCCTTTACTTCTCTAGGCCGTGGGGCTGGCGGGGGTGGTGTCGACGAGCACCTGCTCGCCGTCGATGGTCACGGGGTAGACATTCACGGGACGCGTGGCGGGCAGCGAGGTGGGCTTGCCGGTGAGGAGGTTGAAGGCACTGCCGTGCTTCCAGCACTCGATGGTGCAGTCCCATACCTCGCCGTCGGCGAGCGAGATGTCCTCGTGTGTGCAGAGCTCGTCAAGCGCGTGGAAGTGGCCTTCGTGATCGCGCACCAGCACGATCGCGACGCCGTCCGCCACATACGCTCCCGCCTCGCCCGGGGCAAGGTCAGAGGTGCTCGCCACCGCTGTCACAGGTCGGCCCCCTCGAGTTCCTGTTCGACGAGCGCCATGAGGCGGTCCTGGATCTCGGGCACTCCGATCTGCTGGATCAGCGAGCGGAAGAAGCCGCGGACCACGAGCTTGCGGGCCTCGGACTCCGGGACGCCACGGGACTGGAGGTAGAAGAGCTGCTCGTCATCGAATCGGCCGGTGGCCGAGGCGTGTCCGGCGCCCTCGATCTCGCCGGTCTCGATCTCGAGGTTCGGCACCGAATCGGCGCGAGCACCCTCGGTGAGGATGAGGTTCCGGTTCAGCTCGTAGGTGTCCGTGCCCTCGGCCGCCGCCCCAATGAGGACGTCGCCGATCCAGACGGCGTGGGCATCCTGCCCCTGGAGGGCGCCCTTGTAGGTCACCCGCGAGATGCAGTTCGGGGTGGTGTGGTTGATGTACGTCTGGTGTTCGTGGTGCTGGCCAGCGTCCGTGTAATATAGGCCGAGCAGTTCCGCGTCACCGCGGGCACCCGAGTAGTAGGCGTTGTTTGTGAGCCGTACGGCCCTGCCGCCCAACGTGACAGCGATGTGGCGGTACTTCGCGTCCGCACCCACGGCCGCCTCGTGCTGGCCCACGTGTATGGCCTCGTGGTCCCAGAGTTGGAGGGAGACGACCGTGAGGTGCGCCCTCTCCCCCACGATGATCTCGATGTTGCCCGCGTGGACCCCGCCCCCGGTGTGTTCGAAAACCACGATTGCCGTGGAGTCCGCCTCCGCCTCCACCACGTAGTGGGCGTTGGAACGGCGGCCGGGTGTGCCGGTCACGTTCACGCGCACCGGAGCCTCCAGGACCTGACCGGCCGGGATGCGGATGTGGAGCGCCTCGATGGTGTTGGCGGACGCCACGGCCGCCGGGCGGTCGCCCGGGATCAGGACGGTCCCACGCGGGGCGTGGCCGGGTGCGAGCGTGGGCAGTTCGGGCGTTCCCGCGCGGTCCACCTCGTAGGTGGCGGCGTACGTGGCGTCGTCGTCCTGGGTGGGAGTGTCCTCCAGCGCCGGGGCGAGGTCAGCAATGCGCGA
>JAAZBW010000355.1 GCA_012513625.1 Actinomycetales bacterium
CGTTGCCCTCCACCCACGGGAACCCCTCGCGCCGGCCCACCACCCAGTAGGCCACCACATGCAGGGAGTAGACGGTCAGGGACATGGAACCAAGCGTGATCAGCGGGGCAAGAATCGGCGCTGCGCCGCGTTCGAGGAGCAGGAAAAGTGCCACCGCGGCCACGGCGAACCCGCCGGAGCCGAGCACCTCGAAGAAGGAGTCGGCGTGGGGCTCGGCGAGCAGGAGGGCGGTGATCATCGGGGTACCCTCGGGGCCGAACCTCCCCGCCCCGGGACCGGCCACGGACACCAGGGCGGCCGATCCGCCGTACCCGAGCGCGGAGGCGAGGACGCCTGTGCCGAGGAGGCGCACGATGCGGGCGGGCGAGTCCCACTCGAGGCGGGAGAGGGCGAGGCCCACGAGGATGTACGCCATCCACACCACCCCGGGATAGGCCCCCGTCAGCAGGAAATCGATGGGCACAGAGTTCCCGGTCTCGGCGAGCGGGGCAAGGAACCCCGCCATCACGAGAACGGCCGGCAGGAGGTGGTGGAGCACCGGACCGATCGCCGCCACTCCCACTGCGAGCAGCAGAATCCGGCGAACGGGCCACGTGAGGACGAGGAGGGCGAGCACGAACCACGTGGCGTAGTAGCCGAGGATCACGTAAATCGGGGTGCCGAGCAGTTCGAGGAGGGCGCCGGCGCCGAGGAGGATCGCGGCGCGCACGAGGATCCGGAGCCGCGTGTGCACGAGCCGCTGACCCGAATGCGGCACGGTGCGTCCGGAGAGGATGCCGAGAGAGAAGCCTGCCACCAGGGCAAAGAGGATGGAGGAGCGGCCATGCGCGAGGCCGAGCCAGCCGGCGAGGCCCCCGGCTGGGGAGAAGTCCTCCGTGGTGATGCCCACGTGGGCCACCATCATCCCTATGAGGGCGAGGCCGCGGGCGGCGTCGATGCCGAGGAGGCGGGCCGAGCCGCTGGCGCCCTCCAGGTAGCCGCCGCGGCGCGGTGGGAGGCTCCAGCGCGGGATCTCTGCCGTCACGCGCACAGCCTTACACGGCGTGGTCCGTGGGGTGGGGTGTCCGCGCGGGTGGCGGTGCGGTGGGTGCGCCCCGACGACGGGGGCGGGTGCAACGTGGGCGGGGAGGGCGGCGCGACGTAGGCTGGGGCCATGCAGATCGCGCGCTTCTCCCACGGGGACTCCCCGGCCTACGGTGTCATCGACGACGGCGAGCTGGTGGTGCTCCGCTCGGACCCCCTGTTCGACTCGTACCAGACCACCGGGGAGCGGGTGGCGCTCGACGGCGTGCGCCTCCTCTCGCCCATGATCCCGCGCTCCAAGGTGGTGGGCATCGGCTCCAACTACCGCGGAGCCCCGGCCGAGCGGCCCGCGAACCCCGCGGTGTTCGTGAAACCCAACACCTCGGTGATTGGTCCGGACGATCCGATCGTGATCCCGGCCTACTCGCAGTCCCTCGTGCACGAGCCGGAGTTGGCCGTGGTGATCTCCCGCATGGGCAAGCAGGTGCCGCGAGAGCGGGCAGCGGACATCATCTTCGGGTACACGGTGGCCAACGATCTGGGCGCCGCGGACTTCCTTGGAGAGAGCCCGGAGTGGGTGAAGGCCAAGATGTGGGACACCTCCTGCCCGATCGGGCCCTGGATCGAGACGGACCTCGAGGGGATCGCCGAGGGACTTGCAGTGCGCTCCTACGTGGACGGTGAGCTCGTGGTGGAGGGCACCACTGCAGACATGTGGCGGGGCGTGGGCGAGTTGATCGAGGAGATCTCGGCCGTCTTCACGCTCCTTCCGGGAGACATCATCCTCACCGGCACCCCCGGCGCAGCTCCCGTTGCCGAGGGCCAGCGCGTGGAGGTGGAGGTGGAGGGCATCGGCCGGTTCGGCAACCCGGTCCTCCGCCGCTGATCCTCCGCCGGGCGGCGTTTCGGGTCGGGTCCGGGACCTCCGTCCATTGTGTGGGTCACTGCACAGGTGTTGGGTGGTCATAGGCCCTCTCCTTCCGGAAACCCACCCGACGGGCTCCGGACAGCCCCCCTTCGGATCTCCGGACACCACCGGCGCGGGTGAACCTGCCGGAGACATAGCGTCATCGTGAACGCAGCGGACGAGAAGCGCCCGCTGGAGGAACCGAGGTTGCTACATGGGAACGCCGATCCTGCGCACAGTCACCCGCAATGCCGTGCGACGCAATCCGGTCACCGCCATCGTGCTCGTCCTGTTCGTTGCCCTCGCC
>JAAZBW010000356.1 GCA_012513625.1 Actinomycetales bacterium
TCACCTCGGTGGCACCCGAGGCGAGGACCACGCGGACGGCTTCGGAGATGGTGCCGGCGGTGTCGATCATGTCGTCCACGAGGACGGCCGTGCGGCCCTCCACGTCACCCACCACGCGGTTTGCCACCGCCTGGTTGGGCCGAGTGATGTCCCGCGTCTTGTGCACGAACGCGAGGCGCGCGCCGCCCATCTTCTCCGACCACTGCTCTGCGACGCGGATGCGGCCCGCATCCGGGGAGACGATCGCGAGATTGTTGACGTCCACGCGGGTGCGGACGTAGTCCGTGAGGATCGGCATCGCGAACAGGTGGTCCACCGGACCGTCGAAGAAGCCCTGGATCTGGGAGGCGTGCAGGTCCACGGACATGAGCCGGTCCGCGCCCGCCATCTTGAACAGGTCCGCCATCAGCCGCGCGGAGACAGGTTCGCGCCCGCGGTGCTTCTTGTCCTGCCGCGAGTACGGGTAGGAGGGCGCCACCACGGTCACACGTTTGGCGGAAGCCCGCTTGAGGGCGTCCACCATGATGAGGGCCTCCATCACCCAGTGGTTGATCGGCTCGCAGAAGGACTGCAGCACGAACGCGTCCGAGCCGCGTACGGACTCGTTGAACCGCACGTAGATCTCGCCGTTCGCGAAGTCGTACACCGTGGAGGGCAGCAGATCGATTCCCAGTTCCTCCGCCACGGCGTCCGCCAGTTCGGGGTGCGCGCGTCCCGTGGCGAGCACGAGCCGCTTCTCGCCGCGCGTGGTGATGCCGGTCATTCGATGGCGCCCTTCTCCTCATTCCCGACGGCGGAGCTCGCCCCGGGTGCGTCCGCGGGAGTTCCGCTCGTCTCGTTCGGGGCCCCACGCCCGTCTCCGGCTCCGTAGTCGGTGCCGGGGATCGCCTCGCGCGCCTCGAGGACCTCGCGCGCACGGGCCGCGGCCTCAGCGGCGGCGGTTCCGGGGCGCTTGGCCTCCACCCAGCCCTCCACGTTGCGTTGGCTGGCGGGATTGATGGCGAGAGCTCCGGGTGGCACATCCCGCCGGAGCGTGGTGCCAGCACCCGAGTACGCGCCGTCGCCAATTGTGACGGGGGCCACGTACATGTTGTCCGAGCCCATGCGGCAGTGGGAGCCGACGATCGTACGGTGCTTGGTGACGCCGTCGTAGTTCACGAACACCGAGGCGGCGCCGATGTTGGTGTGCTCACCGATCGTGGCGTCGCCCACGTAGGAGAGGTGCGGGATCTTGGTGCCCTCACCCATGGTTGCGTTCTTGGTCTCCACGAACGTGCCGATCTTGCCGTTCGCTCCCAGTTCGGTGCCGGGGCGGAGGTAGGAGAAGGGTCCCACCTGGGCGCCCGCGCCGATCACGGCGAGCAGGCCGTGCGTGCGGACCACCTGGGCGCCGGCGCCCACCTCGCAGTCCGTGAGGGTGGTGTCCGGGCCGATCACCGCGTCCTCCTCCACCCGGCAGGCTCCCTGCAGTTGGGTGTTCGGGAGGATGGTGACGTCCGGGGCGAGCTCCACATCCACGTCTATCCACGTGGTGTCCGGGTCGATCACGGTGACGCCCTCGCGCATCCAGTCCTCCACGATGCGGCGGTTCATCTCCTTCGCAAGGTGGGCGAGTTGCACCTTGTCGTTCGCGCCCTCCACCTCCCACGGGTCATCGGCCACCACGGCAGCCACCCGCCGTCCGGAAATGTGCGCGATCCCCACCACGTCCGTGAGGTAGACCTCGCCCTGCGAATTGGTCTGGCCCACGCGGGAGAGGGTCTCGCGGAGGAGGGCGCCGTCAAAGGCGTAGACGCCCGTGTTGATCTCCCGGATCGCGCGCTCCTCAGTGGACGCGTCCCGATCCTCGACGATCTTGGTCACCCGTCCCTCTGAGCGGACCACGCGGCCGTAGCCGGCCGGCTCCTCCATGAGTGCGGTGAGGATGGTCATGGCGTTGCCGGACTCCTCGTGGGTGCGCACGAGTTCGCGGAGCGTGCCACCGTCCAGGAGGGGCGTGTCCGCGGCGGTGACCACCACGGTGCCGTCAACCGGGTCTCCGTGACCTGCAAGCGCCTCAAGGGCGCAGTGCACGGCCCGGCCGGTGCCCGGAACCTCGTCCTGGTCCGCGATGAGGAGGTCCGGATCGTAGGAGAGGGCGTCCGCTGCCACCGAATCCCTCTCGTGGCGGACCACCACGCAGATCCTCCCCGCCCCCACGCGTGAGCCTGCCGTGATGGCGTGGCCCAGCAGGGAGCGGCCCGAGATGGCGTTCAGCACCTTGGGGGTCTTGGACTTCATGCGGGTGCCAGCACCTGCGGCAAGGATCACAACGGCGGCGGGACGATCCACGAAAGAGCTCCTCGGGTGAAGGCACGCGGGCGCTGCCATTCTATCCACGCTTCGCGCTCCGCAGGTCCCAGCTCCGCCTCTAGGAATCGAACCTAGGCTAAGGGCACCAAAGGCCCCTGTGCTGCCATTACACCAAGGCGGACTGCGCCGCCCGCCACCAGGCCAGCGGGCGCCGATCCATTGTGCCAGAACGTTACTCGGCGGCGCGCTCGGCCTGCCGGGCGGCCTTCTCTTCGGCGCGGGCGGCCCTCTGGGCGGCGCGCTCCGCAGCCTTCGCGGCCCGCGCCTCGGCCTTCGCATCGGCGGGCGGGACCCCGGGAGACGAGGCCGGGGGAGGTGCCGGCTCCTCCCAGGCGCGCTCCGTCGTCGTCGGAACGGGACGGCCGGGGAGTTGCTCCCCGTGGAGGTTCGGCGAGGACTCGAGCTGGTGCAGCCCGTGCCACGCGAGATTGACCAGGTGGGAGGCGACCACGTCCTTGGACGGGCTGCGCTCATCCAGCCACCACTGGCCCGTGAGCGCGATCATGCCCACGAGCATCTGGGCGTACATGGGGGCGAATGCGGGATCGAGGCCGGTCTTGCGGAACTCGTTGCCGAGGAGGTGCTCCACCTCGGTGGCCACGTCCCCGATCAGGGAGGAGAAGGTGCCGGTGGCCTGCGCCACGGGCGAGTCGCGGACGAGGATGCGGAAGCCGTCACGCTCGGACTCCACGTACTCGAGGAGGGCGAGGGCGGTGCGTTCGAGGATGCGCCGCGGGTGGCCCCCCTCCTGCAGCGAGGTGGTGAGGACGGAGGTGAGGTGCTGCACCTCCCGGTCCACCACCACGGCGTACATGCCCTCCTTGCCGCCGAA
>JAAZBW010000357.1 GCA_012513625.1 Actinomycetales bacterium
CAGACGCGCGCCCCCGCGCACGAGACCGGAGCCCAGCCGTAGGGCCACCCGCACCCCCGCGCACGAGACGTCAGAACAGCCGAGCGGCAAACCAAGGCCCCCGCGCACGAAGCCCACGCCACGTCGTCGGGCCGGGGCCGATTCAACCTCCACAGCCGCCGACGGCACGGCAGGAACCCCGCCCCGGCACGCGATCCATGGACCGAATGCACCAACTGGTGGTGTGATGGGGGGATGAACGAGCCGTACAGCAACGATCCCCACCCGGAAATCCGGGACACCCTCCTCTGGCTCGAGGAGGTGGAGGACAAGGATGCCCTCCTGTGGGTGCACGAGCGCAACGCGTCCGCTGAATCGCACCTGCACACCGAGCGCCTGCAGGAGATCGAGTCGGAAGTCCTTGAGGTGCTCGATTCGGATGACCGCATCCCGGGCGTGACGCAGCGAGGCGAATACCTGTACAACTTCTGGACGGACAAGGACCACGAACGCGGCATCTGGCGCCGCACCACGTGGGAGTCGTACCGCACGGACGCCCCCGAGTGGGACGTCCTCATCGATGTGGACGCACTGGGCCAACAGGAGGGCGTCAACTGGGTGTGGCACGGGGCCGCCGTGCTCTATCCAACGCTCGACAGGGCGCTCATCTCGCTCTCGCGCGGCGGTTCGGACGCGAACATCACGCGCGAGTTTGACCTCACCAACCGCACCTTCGTAGAGGGTGGCTTCACGCGCGAGGAATCCAAGGGCGGCATGGCCTGGGCGGACACCACCGGGGAGTCCGTGCTCGTGGCCACCGACACGGGCGAGGGCTCCATGACCCGCTCCGGCTACCCGCGCACCGTGCGCCGCTGGCGCCGCGGCACCCCGCTCTCCAGTTCTGAACTGCTGTTCGCGGCTGAATTCGAGGACATGTCGGCCAGCGCCGGCTTCGACTCCACCCCCGGGTTCGAACGCACCTTCGTGAACCGGGTCATCGCCTTCTACGAGTCGGAACTCTTCGAACTCCGCGACGGCGAACTCGAGCGCGTAGCCGTCCCCCGCAGCGCCGAGGCGAGCGTGTGGCGCGAGTGGCTGCTCGTCACCCTCCGGGAGCCGTGGACGCTCGGCACCGCCACGTACGCCACAGGCGCTCTCCTCGCGATCCCGTACGAGGACTTCCGCGCGGGCTCCGAGGACTTCACGGTGCTCTTCAGCCCCACGCCCAACGTCTCTCTCGCGGCCACCACCGCCGCCCGCCGCCACGTGGTGGTCACCCTCCTCGAGGATGTGAAGAACCGGATCGAGGTGCTCACCCCGCCGGCCCGGGAGGACTACGGCGCCGACGACGACGGCGGTTGGCGTCGCCAAGCCCTCGACCTCACCTCAATCGGCGAGGCCACCGAGCCCGCCGGACCCACCTCCGCGGAGGCCCTTCGCTACGCCACCATCGGCGTCTCCGCCGTGGATCCCCGCGAGAACGACGAACTCTGGGTCACCTCCCAGAGCTACCTCACGCCCGCCACTCTCGGCCACCTCACCCTCGACGCCTCCGGCAACCCCACCACGTACGAGGGACTCAAGTCGAGCCCCACCTTCTTCGACGCCTCCGGCATGGAGGTCACCCAACACTTCGCCACCTCCGACGACGGAACCCAGGTCCCGTACTTCCAGGTCACCCCGTCCGGGGAAGCCCCCGGGACCGACGACGCGGGTGAGTCCGCGGCGCGCGCGAGCCTCAGCCCGGATGGGGCGAGTACGGCTGGGGCGAGCGTGGAGGGAGAAGGCGGGGACACGTCGTCGGGACGCCCGACACTCCTGTACGGCTACGGCGGGTTCGAGATTGCGCTCCTGCCCGCCTACGCACCCGCGATGGGGCGGGCGTGGCTCGCGCGCGGCGGCACCTACGTGGTGGCGAACATCCGCGGCGGCGGCGAGTACGGGCCCGCATGGCATCAGGCGGCGCTGAAGGAGAAGCGGCACCGCGCCTACCAGGACTTCGCGGCCGTGGCGCGCGACCTCGTGGCGCGGGGCGTGACCACGCCGGAGCAGCTCGGTACTCAGGGTGGATCTAACGGTGGGCTCCTCATGGGCAACATGCTCACGCAGTACCCGGACCTCTTCGGGGCCGTGGTGTGCCAGGTGCCCCTGCTGGACATGAAGCGCTACTCGCACCTGCTGGCGGGCGCCTCGTGGATGGCCGAGGACGGCGATCCCGACGATCCCGAGCAGTGGGCCTTCATCCGCACCTTCTCGCCGTACCACCTCGCGCGGGCCGGTCGGGACTACCCGCCCGTCCTGTTCACCACCTCCACCCGCGACGACCGCGTCCACCCCGGCCACGCCCGCAAGATGGCGGCGCTCCTCGGGGCCATGGGCTACGACGTCACCTACTGGGAGAACATCGAGGGCGGCCACGGTGGCGCCGCCACGAGCGCCCAGCGGGCGCACATGCAGGCGCTGGCATACGAGTTCCTCTGGCAGCGGTTGGGCGGGTAGGAGCCGCTGGCCGGGCGCTCGGCACGTCACCGCCAGACGCACGACGTCACCGCCAGACGCCCGACGTCACTACCAGACGCACGGCACGTCACCACCAGACGCTCGGGTAGGTGGCATTCTCGACCCGTCTCCCCAAGTGTGCGGGAATCTCACTACTCTGCGAACGGGTCCTTGGACTTCCTGGTGGTGCGCGGACGCACCTGGTAGGAGTCGGAGTTCCGCGGAATGTGGGGGTTGAGCGCGGGGTCGTACTGGGATGGTGCCTGCATCGGCGCGCCCGGGATCTGGGCCCCCGGCGTGGCGGCACCCTGCTGCGGCCCTCCCTGCTGCGGCCCTCCCTGCGGGAAGTACTGCGCCCCCTGGTTCGGGTAGAACCGCGTACCCACGTTCGGATCAGTCTGCGGCGCGCCCGGGTAGCCGGACTGCGGCTGCGCGCCCTGGTAACTGGGCTGCTGCCCGCCGCCCATCGGCACGCTCGCGTAGACGGCATCGAGGGCATACTTGCGCTGCTGGTTCCGGGTGCCGAGGAGGTAAGCGCCGAGCAACGAGAGGGCGATCCCGGCGGCGAGCGAAATCCAGCTGGTCCAGTTCAGGATCGCGAGTGTACGGTTCATCGACTCGCCCTGCTGCGTCTCGGAAAGCGGCGTTCCGTTCATGTTCAGCATGCCGCCGCCCTCGCACTCGATCACGTGCGTGCCGGCCTCCACCACCTCGACCGTCACCCCCATCCAGTCCTCCCACCCCGTAGGCAGCTGGACGCCGTCCGCGGTAGTGACCGTGCAGGTGAACTCCGGCATTACGGGCTCGCTGCCGTCCGCCGGGTTCATGGCGGGGTCCATCCACACCCAGTCCGGCTGGATGTAGACGTACTGCTCCGCCGGGATGTCCGTGGGCTGCCCGGACTGGACGTAGTCGTAGTAGTACTCGCCGTCCACAGGCATCGACGTCTCGAGTGCGTTGAACACGAAGATGTTCGGGAGCAGGAAGGCACACAGCGCCGCGAGCACGAGGAGCAGACCGCCTCCGGTCAGCATGCCGATCGCACCCGTTCGAGAGGGCAGCGGGCGCGGCGGAGTGGGACCGAGCGCCCGTGCGGGTGGGCTCCACTGCTGGCCGTCCTGCGGCGTCGGCGCCTGCTGGCCCGCCTGCCCCGCGCTCCACTGTGCGCGGTCCTGCGGCGCGTCCGTCTGCTGACCCCGTGGCTCGGCCCACTGCGCGCCGTCCTGCGGCGCGTCCGCCTGCGGACCCACCCCTGGCTGGTCCCCCTGCTGGCCGTCCTGCGACACTTCCGCCTGCGGCCCCACCCCTGGCTGGTCCCCCTGCTGGCCGTCCTGCGACACTTCCGCTTGGGAGGGCTGGCCCTGGTTCGGGTCGAACTCCTGACC
>JAAZBW010000358.1 GCA_012513625.1 Actinomycetales bacterium
CGTCTGGAACACTCTCGTGTCATGAGACTGCTCCTGATCATCGGGCCCCCGGCCGTCGGCAAGATGGCCGTGGGCCGGGAGATCGCCGCCCGGAGCGGCTTCCGCCTGTTCCACAACCACCACACGATCGAACCGCTTTCGGAGGTCTTCGGATTCGGCACCGAGCCGTTCAACGTGCTCAACCTCGAGTTCCGGCGCCGGATCATCGAGGAGTCCGCCAAGTACGGCGTGGACCTCGTCTTCACCCTTGTCTGGGACCTCGGGGATCCCGCGGACACCCGGTATGTGGAGACGCTCATCGCGCCCGTCACGGAGGCGGGCGGCGAGGTTCGCATCCTCGAACTGGCCGCCGACCTCGAAACCCGGCTCGCGCGCAACCGGGGTGAGAGCCGCCTCGCGGCCAAACCATCCAAGCGAGACCTTGCATGGTCGGACGAGAATGTCCGCGCCATGGAGGTCCACCGGATGAACACCGATCCGGGTGGCGCCACGTCCACTCCGGCCGACGGACTCCTCGCGCGTCACCCCCACCTCCGACTGGACACCACGTACCTCGCGGTAGCCGAGGCTGCAGAAGAGGCCCTCGGGTGGCTGGACCGGCTCAGCGACCAGTGAGCCGGTGGAACTCCTCCGCCAACCTGCGGGCACGCTTGGCGCTCACCACGCCCGCCATCAGCCGGATGGCGGAGCCGTCCTCGAAGATCACGAGCATGCGCCCGGCCTGCAGGAAGCGCGGATTGTGACGAACCGTGGCCACGTCCTCGAGAGGGCAGGACCACGCGACCACCGTGCCCTCCTCGCTCGCGAGGAATCCCTCGAGCGCAACCAGCCGGTGAGAAGTGAGCAGCAGCTCGGGCTGCCCGAGGGCGGCCTGCCGGAGCTTCATGGCCATGCCGCCCTCGGGGGCGAACAGTGTGTCTCCCACGAGGAGCCGGTCGAGGCCGCGCTCCCAGTTCTCAACGGAGAGCCCGTTCAGGTCGAACGTGACACCCGAAGGTTCCTCGCCGATCTCCTCATTGCCGGGGGCGTATGCCACCATCGCAAGCGCCAGAGGCTCCTCTCCGGCCGAGCAGTGCGAGAGCAGCTCGTCGTAGTGGATCCTCAGGTAGTTGAACACTGTCCTATTGTCCCGGGTCATCCCCGCATTCCGCGACGGGGGTACAGTGCGAGTCCGTAACGACTCCTCTCAGGAGACCACATGTCCACCTACCATCGGCCCGCCATCGAGCCGCTCGAGTTCCGTGACGCCGAGGGCAACGTCATCCCCTACGGCGAGCGTTGGGGTGGCGGCTCGCCCCCGGAGGACACCTACTCGGTGGACACGCACCCCGAGCGTTTCGCGCCCCTCCACGCGGTGGCGGAGGCGTTGATTGCCCACCTGGGCGAGGTGTACGACGTCGAGGTCACGGAGGGCTCCGAGGTGGCGCAAGACTTCAACCACCCCATCGACGACGCGGTCCGTGCCGTCCGGATCCAGCCGCGTAGCCCGGCGTGCGCGGCGTTGACGTTCGCGTTCTCCTCCTACCCCGGCGTCCACCTCCACGCCGGACTCCTCCACGATTTCCGCTACCCCGGCTGCGGCTGCGACGCCTGCGACGAGACGTGGGAGGGGCAGGCCGAAGAGCTGGAGCGGTATGTCCTGGCCGTGGTGGGAGGCCGGTTCCAGGAGGAGGTGCGGGGGCTTCTGCGCACCTCGGTGGCCTTCGCCGCCGAGTTCCCGGACGGGTCCGCCTCGGGGGAGTTGTTCGCGCCGAACATGCCGAAGGAGCGCCTCCGTGCCGCGCGGCGCACGCTGCGGAGCCTCGACGGCGGGTGGGCGCCCTGGCCCCGGAAGGCCCCGTTGGCGGAGGGCTAGGCTGATCGTCCTCGACACGAAAGACTGGCGGTGCGAGCGTCAGTGGAGGAGGGGCAGGACATGAGAATCGTGATCGGCGCGCCGGGCAACGGCGCCGCGCTCAAGGACGAACTCCGGGTATTCCTCGAGCAGGATGCGCGGGTCACCGAGGTCATCGACCTCTCGACGCCGGAGGTCACCTACCCGGAGGTGTCCTTCCGTGCCGCTCGGCTCGTCGTCGACGGCGGGGCCGAACGTGCCGTCCTTGTATGTGGCACCGGCCTCGGGACCGCGATCGCTGCCAACAAGGTGGCCGGCGCCCGTGCGGCCACGGCGCACGACATCGTGACCGCACGCGGCGCGGTCGAGAACTACGACGCGCAGATACTCTGCATGGGCCAGAACGTGATCGCGCCCATCTACGCGCGCGCCCTGCTGGACGCGTGGCTGGACGCGCGCCACGACCCGGCGGGGTTCTACGGCCCGAAGGTCAGGGAGATCTCCGACTTCGAGTCCGCCTAGAGCCCGTCCTCGGCGCCCGCGGCCTCGCGGCGCCCGGTCGTCCAGGCGGACCACAGCCGGTCGTAGATTCCGCCCCGGGTGAGCAGTTCCTGGTGGGTGCCCCGCTCCACGATCCGGCCCCCGTCCATCACGAGGATCGTGTGCGCGCGCGAGGCCTGGTCGAGCCGGTGGGCCACCACGAGCGCTGTGCGGTTGCGGATCACGGCCTCCGCTGCGGCGTCGAGGGCGGAGGCGCCGGCCGAGCCCGCCTCCGCCGTCGCCTCGTCCATGATCACGATCGCCGGGTCCAGCAGGAGCACCCGAGCGAGTGCGAGCTGCTGGGCGGCCACGGGGTCCGGGTGCATGCCGCGCGCGCCCACCACGGTGTCGAGGCCCTGGGGGAGGCGGTCGAACCACGCTCGGGCGTGGACCTCGTCCAGCACTGCGAGGAGTTCCTCGTCGGTCGCGTCCGGCCGGGCGAGGGTGAGGTCCTCGCGCAGCGTCCCGGAGAACACGTGCACCTCCTGGCTCACCATTGCGAGGCGGGCCACGCGTTCGCTGTCAGAGAGGGAGGAGACGGGGCTGCCGTCCACGAGGACCTCGCCCTCGTCGGGCACCCGCAGCCCTGCGAGGAGGGCCGCCACCGTGGTCTTGCCGGCCCCGGACGCCCCCACGACGGCGACCGTCTCACCCGGGTGGAGGGTCAGGTCGATCTCGCGAACCGCCCAACCGCTGCCGTAGGAGAAGCTGACGCCCCGCATCTCCGCGAGTCCCGCCGGGGGTGCCGCCCCAGCATCAGGAACGGGTGCCAGTGGGTCGGAGATGACCCCCACGATGCGCGCGAGCGAGGCGTACCCGGACTGGATCACATCGAGCACCCGCATGAAGGAATTCAGCGGGCCGCGCAGCCGGATGATCATCAGGAGCGCGCCGGTCACGGCGCCCACAGTGAGGGCGCCCGTGGTGACAAGCCGGTATCCCATGAGGAGCGCGATCGCGAGCATGAGGAATTCGGCCACGAGCATCGAGACGTTGAGCAAGAGCATGGTGGTGCGTGCCCGGATCCCCGCGAGGACCCCCCGCCACGAGGCGTTCTCGATACTCGTGTACATCCGCTCCTCCATCGCGAAGGCGCGGACGGTCTCGCGGCCGCGGATGGACTCGAGCACGTGGCGGGCCCGTTCGGCCGCTGTGGCGCGCTCCAGTGCGTAGCGTCCCGGCGCCCGCGCGAGGTAGCGGCGGGCGGCGAGGTAGTACGCCGGCGCCACGAGGAGCGGGACGGCGAGGAACTGCCAGTCCACCGTGAGCAGGGCGAGCACGGTCGCAATGATGGAGAAGAGCGAGGTGGAGAGGGTGCGCAGGGTCTGGGTGACGGCCGTGGACAACTCGGCCACGTCATCCGTGGACCGGCTGACCAGGTCACCGGCGCCCGCGTCCTCAACGCGGTGGGTGGGCAGGCCGAGTGCGGTGCCCACCATGTCCTCCCGCAGGTTGGCGATCACACGTTCGGAGAGGCGGGCGATCAGGTAGAAGCCGTAGGCGCTCATGGCGGCACCGATCAGTGCTGCGGAGACGAGGGCAACACCGATGGCCCAGAGGGGGGCGCCGCCCTCGCCGAGTACGAGGTCCACGATCTGCCCGAGAAGTTGCGGGATGAGCACGCCGGCGTAGGCGCCGAGGGCGAGCAGCGCCACGGCCACGAGGAAGGTGGGACGTGCTCGAGGGATGCGGCGGAGTTGGTGTCGCGCCTCGCGCCACACCTGGCCGGAGGTGGCCACTGGGAAGCGGAGCGCGGTCATCGCGACACCTCCACGCCCGGGAGTCCCGCCGCGGCCTCGCGCAGTTCCGCCACGTCGAGGTGGCTGTTCGCCACTGCGTTCCAGGCCGGAGCCTCGCTGAACACGAGCGTGACCCGCCCTGCCCGGTGCTGGAAGACCTGCTCGGCAATGTTCTGTTCGGTGACCGAGTCCACGGAGGTGGTGGGGTCCTGCAGGATCAGGACCTCCGGCTCTACGGCAATCGCGCGGGCGAGGGCCACGCGTTGGCGCTGCCCACCGGAAAGCATGCGCCCGTTCTCGCCCACCCGCTTCTCGGGGCCCTCGGGGATGTCATCGCAGGAGGCGATCGTGAGCGCCTCCTCCGCTGCTGCCCGGTCGGGGTGGACGTTGTCCGCCACGGTGCCGTCGAACAGGTCGGCGGCATGAGGTGCCACCACCACGCGTTCGCGCGGCAGTGACTCCAGCCTTGCGATCACGTCCGGGTCGGAGCCGTGGACGGCGGTGAGCCCCCGTGGCAGGGCGGCCAGGAAACGGGAAGTGGCGTCGTCGTCGGCCCCGGTGGTGCGCTCATAGCCGGCGCCGAGGACCTCGCGGATCCGGCGGCCGGAAGCCTCGGCGGAGGCCCAGCGGGAGGCGAGGTTCCGCCCAAACATGGTCATCGGCATGATGAGGAACTGGGTCAGTCCCACCACGGTGATGAGCTCCCCGATGCTCACGCGCCCATTCAGGGCCATGACGCCCGCGGCGAGGCCGAGCGCGGAGACGAAGAGTGCCCCGGCGGCCTCGGTGGCGCCGTTGAGGTGCGCCTCGGATTCGTTGGCGTGCACCGTGGACTCGTAGGCGGCGTCCGAGACCCTGCCGTACCGCTGGCGAACGGTGACGATCGCGCCGAGCCCCTTCAGGATGCGCAGCCCCTGCACCACATCCGTGGCGGTGGCGGCCGCCTGGGCGATGGCGCCCTGACGCGCGACGGAGCGGGTTTGGAGCGGGCGCGCCACGCGGAGGGCCACCACCACGAGCAGGATTCCGCCCGCCACTGTGGCGAGGCTGAGCCACGGGCTGATCGCGAACATCATGAGGGCGCCGTAGGTGATTGCCGCGAACTCGGCCACGGGGAACACCGTCATCATCACGATCTCGCCCACCCGGGTGGTGTCCACCGAGGCGATCGAGAGCAGTTCTCC
>JAAZBW010000359.1 GCA_012513625.1 Actinomycetales bacterium
ACGCGCTCGGGGTCACGGAGGGGGACATCGTCTCCCTGGTGGTGTTCGCGACCGTGGTGCTGGCCGGGTCGCTCACCCTCTACCGCCCCCTGCTCGTGCTCTCGTTCTCTCCGCAGAAGGCGAACGCGCTCGGCATGCGGCCGCGGCTCGCCCACGCGCTGCTGCTCGCGCTCATCGCGATCGCAATCATCGGCGCGTTCCAGACGGTGGGCACCATGCTCGCCTTTGGTCTGTTGGTGGGTCCCCCGGCGACGGCGGCGCTCCTCTCCCGCACGATCCCCCAGATGTTCGTGTGGTCGGCTGGGATCTCGGCGGTTTCGGTGGTGGCGGGCCTGGTGCTCAGCTACCACCTCGGCACGGCCGCCTCGGCTTCCATGGCGCTCGTGCCCGTGATCCTCTTCTTCATCGTGCTCACGGTCTCAAACGGGCTGCGCCTCCACCGGCGCCGCGTGGGCGAGCCCGCCGTGCCCGGGCGCGTGACCGCACCCGCCGCCCTCGACCCCCTGGACCCGGTCTCATGAGTACACCCTTCGTTGAGGCACGTGGCCTCGTCCTCTCGTATGACAACAAGACGGCCGTGACCGACTCCTCGTTTGTCCTCCCGGAACGCGGGGTCACGGCCATCATCGGGCCCAACGGCTCGGGCAAGTCCACCCTGCTGCACGCCATCGCCGGGACCCTCCCCCCGGCCTCGGGAGAGCTGAGGGTGTACGGGGCCCCGCCGTCGGAGGCGTGGCGGAAGTGCGCCTACGTGATGCAGACGGTGACGGTGCCACCCGGCACCCCCATCACGGTGCGCGAGGTGGTGGGGATGGGGCGCTATCCCACCACGGGCTGGTTCCAACCGTTCCGGCGGGAGGACCGGCGGCGCGTGGACGAGGCGATGGAGCAGCTCGCCATCACGGACCTGGCCAAGCGGCACCTCACGGAACTCTCGGGCGGGCAGCGCCAGCGGGTGTACGTGGCGCAGGCACTTGCGCAGGACCACGAGGCGCTGCTGCTGGACGAGCCGCTCACGGGGCTCGACATCGTCTCAGCGCGGATGATCGACGAGATCATCCACTCGGAGCAGGCGGTGGGCCACTCGGTCATCCTCACCACGCACGATCTCGACGAGGCGCGGGCAGCGGACCATGTGATCCTCATGTCCGGCCGGGTGGTGGCCACGGGGCCGCCGGAGGAGGTGCTCACGCGCCGGAACCTGGATGAGGCGTACGGGCTCGGGGCGCTCCATGAGACGGACCACGAGCTGTTCCTCGACGATCCCGCCAATCCGCACGCGCACTGAACTCGGGACCTTTGCCCCTTCAGGGGATGGCGGTGCGTTCGGTACGTGGTTGGTAGTGGGTCAGTAAAGTGACGCAGGCAACTGGCAATATTTTTCTTTACTTCCGCTTTGCCTGCCTAGGATGTCGGAATGGAACAGACGCTGCACCTCTCCTCAGCAGACCAGAGCGCGGAACTTGCCATTTCGAACGGCACGATTCCAGCGAAGGACCTCAGGGCGTTCTCCACGCCTGATGGCCCGCTCGCCACGTACGACCCGGGCCTGCTCAACACGGCTGCCGTGAAGAGCTCCGTCTCCTTCATTGACGGTGACGCGGGCATCCTCGAGTACCGCGGCTACCCAATCGAACAGCTGGCAGAGAATTCCACCTTCCTCGAGGTGGCCTACCTGCTCCTGAAGGGCGAGCTCCCGAACCCCGCCGAGCTGGCCGAGTGGGAGCGGGATATCAACGAGCACCGCCTCCTGCACGAGAACGTCAAGCAGGTGATCGACTCACTGCGCTACGACGCCCACCCGATGGGCAAGATGATGGCCGCCGTGTCCTCGCTACACACCTTCTACCCGGACTCCCGGGTGCTCGACTCCCCCCAGGCACGCACGCGCAACTCCATGCGCCTGCTCGGCAAGATGCCCACCATCGCGGCCTGGGCGTACCGCCACTCCCTCGGGCGCCACTGGGTGTACCCGGACGATGACCGCGGGTACGTGGACAACTTCCTGCACATGATGTTCCACCAGAACGAGAAGCGCCGGCAGATGGACCCGCGCCTCGAGCGGGCGGTGGAGATCCTCTTCATCCTCCATGCCGAGCACGAGCAGAACTGCTCCACCACTGCTGTGCGCACCGTGGCCTCGGCGAACAACGACCTCTACACCTCCACCGTGGCCGGGATCGGCGCCCTCTACGGCCCGCTCCACGGCGGCGCCAACGAGGCGGTCCTCAAGATGCTGCGTGAGATTGGCTCCGTGGACAACGTGCCCGAGTTCGTGGAGGGCGTGAAGTCCGGCAAGGGCCGCCTCATGGGCTTCGGCCACCGCGTGTACAAGAACTACGATCCGCGGGCGCGCATCATCAAGGCTGCAGCGGACGACGTGTTCGAGGTGACCGGAGTGAACCCGCTCCTCGCGGTCGCACTCGAACTCGAGAAGATCGCCCTCGACGATGAGTACTTCATCTCACGCAGGCTCTACCCGAACGTGGACTTCTACTCCGGGCTGATCTACGAGGCCCTCGGCCTGCCGCCCGAGATGTTCACGGTCATGTTCGCAGTGCCGCGCACCGCCGGCTGGCTCGCCCAGTGGGAGGAGCAGGTCACGGATCCGGAGCAGAAGATCGTCCGGCCGAAGCAGATCTACACCGGCCATCGTGGCCTCACGTACCCGGATGCCAGCGCGTAGGTTCACTTCAATTCCCGACGGCGGGGCGCACCTTCACCCAGGAGGTGCGCCCCG
>JAAZBW010000360.1 GCA_012513625.1 Actinomycetales bacterium
GACCTCGTGCAGGCCCAGATGCGGATCGCCGCCGGGGAGTCGCTCGCGGACCTCGGCATCTCCCAGGACACGCTCGAGGTGCGGGGCACCGCCCTCCAGTGCCGCGTCACCACCGAGGACCCCGCGAACGAGTTCCGCCCGGACATCGGCACCATCTCCGTCTACCGCTCTCCGGGCGGCTCCGGGGTGCGGCTGGACGGCGGCACCATCTATGCCGGCGCGGAGATCTCCCCACACTTCGATTCCATGCTGGTCAAGCTCACCTGCCGTGGCCGGGATTTCCCGACGGCGGTGGGCCGGGCACGCCGCGCCCTCGCCGAGTTCCGGGTGCGGGGAGTTGCCACGAACATCCCGTTCCTCCAGAACGTGCTCGAGGACCCGGACTTCCTCGCCGGCAACGTGGCCACGGACTTCCTCTCCCTGAAGCCCCACCTCGCCCAGGTCACCCGCTCGCAGGACCGCGGCACGAAGGCGCTCACCTTCCTCGCGGCCGTGACCGTGAACCGCCCGAACGGCCCGCGCCGCGAGGGCATCGACCCGCGTGAGAAGCTCCCCCACTTCCCGGGGGACAAGGCCGACGAGCCGGATCGCTCCCCTTTCGACGGGCCAAGCCGTGCGCACCAACCCACAGCAGGCTGGAAGCAGCGTCTCGACGCGCTTGGCCCGGAGGCCTTCGCCGCCGCCCTGCGCGAGCAGACTGCCCTCGCGGTCACGGACACCACGTTCCGTGACGCCCACCAATCCCTCCTCGCCACCCGCGTGCGCACCCGGGACCTGCTCTCTGCCGCTCCCGCGTTCGCGTACACGCTCCCCCAGTTGTTCTCTATGGAGGTCTGGGGCGGTGCCACGTACGACGTGGCGCTCCGCTTCCTCTCCGAGGACCCGTGGCGGCGCCTCGAACTGCTGCGCGAGGAGCTCCCGAACGTCCCCCTCCAAATGCTGCTGCGGGGACGCAACACGGTGGGCTACACCCCGTACCCCACGGAGGTGACGGACTCGTTCGTACGTGAGGCGGCGGCTACGGGAGTGGACATCTTCCGCATCTTCGATGCCCTCAACGACGTGAACCAGTTGGCTCCCGCCGTGCGCGCCGTGCGCGAGACCGGGACCGCCGTGGCGGAGGTGGCGCTCTGTTACACCTCGAACCTCCTCGACCCGAACGAGAAGCTCTACACGCTCGACTACTACCTGGGGCTCGCGGAGAAGATCGTGGCAGAGGGCGCTCACATCCTCGCCATCAAGGACATGGCGGGACTGCTGCGGCCGGAGGCGGCGCGCCGGCTCGTGACGGCCCTGCGGCGGGAGTTCGAACTCCCGGTGCACCTGCACACCCACGACACCTCGGGCGGCCAGCTCGCCACCCTGCTCGCCGCCGCAGACGCGGGCGTGGACGCCGTGGACGTGGCGATCGCCTCCATGGCGGGGACCACCTCACAGGTCTCGATGTCCGCCCTCGTCGGAGCGCTCGAGAACACGGAGCGGGACACCGGCATTTCCCTGCAGTCGGCGGCCGACCTCGAGCCCTACTGGGAGGCGGTGCGCACCATGTACGCGCCGTTCGAGTCCGGCCTTCCCGGACCCACGGGCCGGGTGTACCACCACGAGATCCCGGGCGGGCAGTTGTCCAACCTGCGCCAGCAGGCCATCGCGCTGGGACTCGGTGAGCGCTTCGAGGCGATCGAGGACATGTACGCGGCGGCGAACCGGATCCTCGGCAACATCGTGAAGGTGACCCCCTCCTCGAAGGTGGTGGGCGATCTGGCCCTCGCGATGGTGGGCCAGGGCATTGATCCGGCCGACTTTGAGGAGAACCCCCGCTCGTACGACATCCCGGCCTCGGTGATCCAGTTCCTCTCCGGGGAGCTCGGTGACCCGCCGGGGGGCTGGCCGGAGCCGTTCCGGACCAAGGCCCTCGCCGGCCGGTCCGTGAAGCCAAGCATCACGGAACTGGAGCCCGAGGACTCGGAGGCGATCTCGCCGTCGTCGGACTCGAAGACTCGAAGGGCCACGTTGAACCGGCTGCTGTTCTCCGGGCCCACGAAGGACTACGAGACCTCGGTGGCGCAACACGGCGACCTGTCCGTGCTGCACACGCGCGACTACCTCTACGGGTTCACGAAGGAGCGCGAGCACGTGATCTCGCTCGGACGGGGCGTGCGGCTGCTCGTGACGTACCAGGGCGTGGGCGATGCGGACGAGAAGGGCATGCGTTCCGTGATGGTGACCATGAACGGGCAGCCGCGCCAGGTCCAGGTTCGCGACCGGTCCGTCGAGTCCACCGCGAAGGTGGCGGAAAGGGCGGACCCGGCAAACAGGGGGCACGTGGCGGCGCCGTTCGCGGGCGCGGTGACGGTGACCGTGGCCGAGGGCGATGTGGTGGAGGCCGGCGGGACCGTGGCCACCATCGAGGCGATGAAGATGGAGGCCGCGATCTCCTCACCCGTGGGCGGCACCGTGGAGCGTGTGGCGCTCGACGGCACCTCGCCCGTGCAGGGCGGCGACCTGCTGGTGGTCATCCGGCCGTAGCGGGACCCTCGCAGACGGGTGGCCACCAGACGCCCGGCGAGCCCCGACGTCGTCAGTCCAGGGCGGAGTAGGCGGCGAGGATCCGGTCCGAGAGGTCCGGCCAGATCGCGTAGTGGGTGGGACCGAAAGGCTCCGAGCCGAGGAAAACGGCCGCGAGGTGGACCTTCGGGTCCACCCACAGGAACGAGCCCGCCCAGCCGAAGTGGCCGAACGTGCGCGCCGAGTTGTTGTGGCCCGTCCAGTGCGGGTCCTTGCGATCCCGGATCTCGAAGCCCAGCCCCCACGTGTTGCGGTCCTGCCGGCCGTAGCCGGGGAGCACACCCTCGAGATGGGACCAGGTGGGGGTGGTGGCCTCCACGAACGTCTCCGGAGAGAGCAGGTGGCCGTTCAGGACCGCCCGCGCAAACTCGGCGAGGTCGATCGCGGAGCCGCGCATCTCATGGGAGGGCTCGCCGTAGAGCTCGGCGGTGTCCATGCCGAGGGGGCGGCAGACTACCTCCCGCATCCACTCCGCGAACGGCATGCCGACCGCCTTCTCGATGTGTGCGGCAGCCACGTTGATGCCGGTGTTGGAGTAGACGCGCCGGCGGCCCACGGGCTGCAGCGGGGTGTCCTTCGTGAACGGGAGGCCGGAGGCGTGGGCGAGCAGGTGGCGGAGGGTGGAGCCCTCCGGGCCGGCCGGCTCGTAGAGGGAGACCAGTCCCCGGTCCCGGGCAATCAGGATGGCGTATTTGGCCACCAGCTTGGTCACCGAGGCCCATGGGTAGACGACGCGTGGGTCACCGTAGGTGGCGACGGCGTCCACCGGGTTGACCACCACCACGGAGCAGTCGAAATCGAGATCGCGCAGGGGTTCGAAGGCATCCACGCGGCCAGCCTCCCACGAGAGCCGGGTGGCCTCCACCCGCGGAGCTGGGCGGGCGGTGCGCGGCGGGATGGGCGTCCCCGCGCGCGGCGGGATGGGTGGTCCCCACCCGCGGAGCTGGGCGGGCGGTGCGCGGCGGGATGGGCGTCCCCGAGCGCGGCGGGATCGGTAGCCCCGGCCGCAGGCGCGGGGCTGGGGGGGCGTTCCTAAGCTCCGTCCAATGGTTCTAAGAAGCCACTCACGCCCCTCTCCTCACCACCTCACAAGCCGCTAGTTCAATTGTCTTCAGCGGCACAGAGCCGAAGAACTTCCCCCAAAGGAGACAGAGATGAACAAGAACACCAAGACCTGGATCGTGACCGGTTCGCTGGCCGGCCTCGTGGTGGCCGGCTTCGGAGGCACCGCCATGGCGGACAGCTCCGCCGTCAAGGAGCGCACCTCCGTGACGGCGCCTGGCCAGAGTGCAGACTCGGGCCAGTACGTGAGCCCCGCCAAGTCCAACCCCAGCTCGGTGAATGATTCGGCGCTGACCGCCGGCTCCACCATCTCGGCGAACTCCGCGCAGTCGGCCCAGTCGGCCCAGTCGGCCCAGTCCGCGCAGTCGCCGTGGTCCGCTGATTCCCCACGCTCCGCGGACTCGGCGGCCTCTGCTCCGGCACGCAACTACGCCCCGGCCCCGCAGCGCGCCACCACGGCGCCGGCTCCAGCCCGCGCCTCAGCGCCCGTGCAGCAGTACTCGGCTGACTCGGCCCAGTCGGCGCAGTCGGCACAGTCCGCACAGTCGGCGCAGTCCGCCTGGTCCGCTCCGTCCGCGGACTCCGCCAACTGACCTGATCGGCTGGGCGACGCGCCCGGTCGATCTGACGAGAAGGGCCCCCACTGCGGTGGGGGCCCTTCTGCTTTGCGCGTTCGGTCTGAGTGATCCGAGCGTGTGTTCGGTGCGCGTGATCGGCGC
>JAAZBW010000361.1 GCA_012513625.1 Actinomycetales bacterium
GCCGCGGACATCGTCGCGATCGTCCGTAACGAGGAGAAGGCCGTGGGTCTCGCGGAGCAGGGAGTCGAGGTCCGCGTGGCGTCCTACGAGGACCAGGAGGCGCTCGCCCGGGCGCTCGCGGGCGTGGACCGGCTTGTGTTCGTCTCCGCCAGCGAGGTGGGAAAGCGGCTCGCCCAGCACGCGAACATCGTGAACGCGGCGACTGAGGCGGGGGTGGACTTCATCGCCTACACCAGCCTCCTCAATCTCGACACCTCGGAGCTTGGCCTCGCACCGGAGCACCAGGGGACCGAGAAGCTCCTCGCGGAGAGCGGGATCGGCCACGCCGTGCTGCGCAACGGCTGGTACTGGGAGAACTATGCCTCGGCGATCGAGTCCGGGAAGGCTGCCGGAAAGTTCTTCGGCGCGGCCGGGAACGCGAAGGTCTCCGGTGCGGCACGTCGTGACTACGCGGAGGCTGCCGCCGTCGTCGTGACGAGTGAGGACCAGGCCGGGAAGGTCTACGAACTCGCCGGCTCGCCCGCGCTCACCTACCAGGGCATCGCGGACGAGGTGGCGAAGGTGATCGGCACCGAGGTCACGTACGTGGACCAGTCGGTCGAGGAGTACCAGAAGGTGCTCGAGGGCTTCGGGATGCCCGCCGAGATGGCGGCCGTGTTCGCCGGGATGGACCCGGTAATTGAGCAGGGCGCCCTCTACTCGGAGAGCACGGACCTGGAGGACCTGATCGGTCGTCCGGCCACGTCCCTGGCGGAGGCGCTCGCGGCATAGGGCCGCGGCGGAGACGGCGTCGAACCCCCACTCGCGGAGGTCCTCAGGAGAGGGCCTCCGCGAGTCCCATCAGGATGCCCTCCGGGCCGCGGATGTAGCAGAGCAGGTAGGCGTCCTCGAATCGGACCACGTCCCCGACCAGCGTTGCGCCGGCTGCGCCCACGCGTGTGAGGGTCTCCTCCAGGTCGTCGACGGCGAACATCACCCGGAGGTAGCCGAGCGAGTTCACGGGGGCCCTCCGGTGGTCGGAGATCACGTCCGGTGCGAGGAAGCGCGAGAGTTCGAGGCGGCTGTGGCCGTCCGGGGTGCGCATCATTGCGATCTCCACGCGCTGGTTCCCGAGCCCGGTGACCCGGCCCGCCCACTCGCCCTCCACCGGCATCCGGGCCTCGAGCTCCAGCCCGAGCACCTCGAAGAATGCGATCGCCGCGTCCAGGTCCTCGACGGCGATGCCCACGTTGTCCATGCGTAGCGTCATCGCGCAAACCTATGCCCGGAGACCGCGGGACGCTACCAGAGATGGCGGCCTTCCGAATCCCGGGGCCGCCCCAAGAAACACCGCATATCCCGTTCGCCGAAATTTCCGCAACCTGCGTGCGATAATTGGGTTAAATATCCAATTACTTTGGGGGCTGAATTAGCGTGGCGGCATGCAGCAAGAAGAAGACCATGCGTCTCCTTTCGAACCTTCGCCGAGCGGCCGCCCTCGTTTCTGCCGGGTTCGTGACGCTCGCCACAGCCGGCGGCCTCGCTGCACCCCTCCCTGCCGGGGCGGCGGTGGAACCTCCGATGGCGCGGCCAGCCGTGGCGATTCCCGCAGCGCTCCCCGTCTCTCTCACGCCGGAGGATGTGGAGGCCTGGCTGGACGGCATCGTGCCGGCCCTGCTGGTACGCGAGGGGATCGTGGGAGCGAGCGTGGCCGTGGTGGCTGACGGCGGGATCGTGACGCAACGTGGCTTCGGATGGGCCGAGGTTGACGCGGACGGCCACGGGGTCCGGCCCGTGGATCCGGAGGCCACGCTGTTCCGGATCGGCTCCGTCTCCAAACTGGTGGTGGGCACTGCGGTGATGCAGTTGGTGGAGGAGGGGAGCCTCGACCTCGACGCGCCAGTGGCCGAATACCTGGACTTCGATATTCCGGTGAAATTCGGCACCCCTATTACCCTTCGGCACCTGCTCACGCACTCGGCCGGATTCGAGGACACATTAGGCGGCGTGCTCCTTCCAGACGGGGAGGAAGCGCCCGAACTTCGCGAGGCGGTGCACGTTCCACCTCCGCAGATCTTCGAGCCGGGAACCATGCCGGGCTATTCCAACTATTCGAACGCGCTCGCTGCGTACGTGGTGGAACGGGTGAGTGGGCAGCCGTTCGCGGAGTACGCGGACGCACACGTGTTCGGCCCGGCCGGCATGGAGACGGCCAGCTTCGAACAGCCGCTCCCGGCCCACCTCGCGGACCTGCTGACCGAGACCTACCCGGCCGCCGGGGAGCCGCCCGTCCCATTCCAGACGCTGGGGCCGTGGCCCGCCGGTTCGGTCTCCGCCTCGGGAGCAGACATGGGGGCGTTCATGCTCGCGCACCTCGAGACCGAATCGTCCCCGCTGCTGAGCCCGCAGAGCCTCGAGACCATGCACGCCCCCGCACTCACGGAGGAGACCCTCGGCGGGATCGCGAACGCGGACACGATGGCAATCTCGTTCTACGAGATCTCCCGGCACGGTGTGAGGGGCCTCTCCCATGGCGGGGACCTCCTGCACGATCACGCCGATCTCTGGATCAGCCCGGAGCACGGCGCCGGCATCTTTGTAGCGCTCAACAGCACAGGCGTCTCACCCGGCTCACCCAGTGCGGTCCGCGAACTCATCGTTGATGGGTTCGCGGACCGCTACCTCGCCTCGGAGATGCCACCCGCCGCAGCCCGTTCATCCTCCGCCGACTCCGCGGCGGCACTGGCCGGCAGCTACGAGCTCTCCCGCCGTGCCGAGTCCACCTTCATCCGCTTGTACAGTGCGGCGAGCAAATTCGTGGTCACCCCTGACGGAACCGGCGGGATCACCCTCACCGGCGTCACGGACATGGGGGGCGTGCCGCTCCGCTTCGTGGAGGTGGAAGCCGGCCTCTGGCAGTCCGATCGCGGCACCGAACAGATGGGCGTGCGCCTCGGCGAAGACGGGGTGGTGGAGGCGATCGGCATGCATCCGGCGTTCCTGCTGACACCCATGTCCCCGTGGCGGGAGGCGGTGGTGCCCGCCCTCGTGGCGGCGATCGCGATCCTCGCAATCGCGGTGGTGGCGTGGCCGGTCCGCGCGCTCGTGGGCGTCCGGCTCGCCCGCCCGCTCGAACTGCAACCCCTCGATCGGCGCCTGCGCCTCCTCTCGCTCCTCGCGGCGGGGGCGGTCCTCGTGGCGACCGCGCTGTGGGCGATGGCTGCGACGCAGATCATGACTGCCGCACACCAGTCCCAGGTGGGGATCCGGACGGCGCAGGTGCTGACCGTCGTCGGGGCACTCGGAGCGGTACCGGCGGTGTGGCGGGCCGTGCGCATGGGTGCGCAGCGGCGCTGGTGGTTGGCGCTCCTCGCCGGGGTGGTGGCCCTCGGTTTCCTGGCCTGGGCCTACACGGCGGCCTTCGGGGGACTCTTCACCCTGAGCCCCTGGTGGTAGGGGGACGCCGTTTCGATGGCATCGACGCGCGAGCCCTTGGCTCTCACCAGCCGTTCTGGCGCCCCCACACAGCGACGACGCCGGTCGGGTCTCCCGGGTCCGCCCCCCGGACCACGTGGTACCGCTCGTGCTGCGCCGCGGTGGCGCAGGCGTGGTTCGGCAGGATGCGCAGACGGGTGCCCACGGGCAGATCCGGGAGGGGTCGGCTATCGCCGGGAGCGCGCGAGATGGTGCCGTGCTCCTGGCTGGCGTCCGTCATGAGGAGACCCGGGATCAGCACGCCGTCCAGGTCTGCCACGAGCCCATAGCCCTGGTCCACCGCCTGCCGCGCGGTGCCGCGGTCACGGGAGGTGGACATCCAGCCGCCGTCCGTGATGATCCAGCCCTTCTCGGGCCGGTGGCCAATCACGGTCACCACCACGGAGAGCGCGAGGTCCGCCACGGAGCAGACGCCAATTCCGGCCATCACGAGGTCGAAGAACACGAAGTTGCCTGCGCGCACCTCGGTGATGCCCTCAAGGTTGCGCGCGGCATGCGCGGTGGGGGTGGAACCGGCGCTCACCACGGGGCAGGGGAGCCCCGCCGCCCGGAGCGCCCCGGCCGCCGCCACCAGGGCGGCGCGCTCGTTCTCGGCCGCCACGGCCTGCGCGTCCCGCGTGGTGGCGAAGTAGGACTCCCCGGCGTGGGCGAGCACACCGCCGAGCAGGCCGGCGTGGTCCAGCACCCGGCCAATCTCCACCAGGGCTGGATCGCCCGGAAGGACGCCGCCACGGTGCCCGTCGCAATCGATCTCGACGAGGGCCGGTATCACCACGCCCGCCTCTCCGCAGAAGGCCGCGAGGGCCTCCGCCTGCGCGAGGCTGTCCAGCAGGACCGTCATGGCCACGCCCCGATCCACGAGGGCCCGCACGCGCGGAAGCTTGTGCGGGTCGATCCCCACGGCATAGAGGACGTCCGTCCAGCCGTCGTCGGCGAACCGCTCGGCCTCCGCCAGGGTGGACACAGTGATGGGGCCGGTGCCGCCGCCGTAGGCGCGGGTGGCCACCTCCACGGCCTTCGCCGTCTTCACGTGCAGTCGCAGCGGCACCCCA